>JAPYOG010000116.1 GCA_028278785.1 Candidatus Poriferisocius anaerobius
TGTATATACTGATTTCAATAATTTTAAATATTTTTATGCACAAAGAAGCTCAAGCGCCGACGGCGGCCACGTCCGGCTGGGATGCGGAGGGTCACGGAGTCGGAGTGCTGGTAGAGGGCTGCGCCGACGAGGGTGAGGATGATGACGTAGGCAGATGTGAGCGCGCCCAGGTCACCCTCACGGGAGATGCCGAGCTCGGCGATGACGATTGAGAACTCTCCGTGAGCGATGAGGGCGGCGCCGGCGCGGATCCGGCCGGGTTTGCCGATGGAGGCTCGCTGGGCTGCGACCCAGCCGGTGGCCAACTTGGTGGCGATGGTCACCGCGGCGATGGTCACCGCGGCGACGGCGACATCGGGGAGGAGGCCGAGGTCCACTTGCAGACCGAAGAACACGAAGAAAACGGCGGCGAAGAGATTGCGCAGCGGCAACAGCAGCCCGCGGGCATGCGAGACGATGTCGCCCGACAACGCGACACCGACGACGAAGGCGCCCACCGCCGTTGACAGATTGAGGCGTCCGGCGATGCCGGCAAACAGAAGTGTTCCACCGAGCAGGGTCAACAGCAGCGCTTCGCTGGACTGGCTCAAAACGAGCGCGCTCAGCCGGTCGCCGAAGAAGTAGGCAGCGCCGAGCACCGCGACAACAACGAGCAATGAGACGCAGACGGTGACGGTGGTGCTCACGAGCGAGCCGCCGAAGAGCACACCCGACACGATGGGCAGATACAGCACCATGGCCAGGTCTTCGATGACGAGCACGCTCAGGATCACCGAGGTCTCGTGGTTGCCGATGCGGTCGAGGTCGGCGACGAGCTTCGCCACGATTCCCGACGACGAGATGTAAGTCACGCCACCAAGCAGGACGGCAACGATCGGGTCGAACCCGAGCAGCAGCCCGGCTATGAAGCCGGGGGGGAAATTCAGGGCGATGTCGACGATTCCGGCCAGCGTCGACCGCCGAACGTTGTCGACCAGCTCGTGGGCTGAGAACTCCAGTCCCAGCATGAGCAGCATCAAGATGACGCCGATTTCAGCGCCCACCTCGATGAACTCCTCTGAAGCCGACAACTCGACGAGGCCGCCTTCGCCCAGGGCCAGCCCCACCAGCAGGTACAGCGGCAGCGCGGGAAAGCCGATCCTTCGAGCCAGGCGGGCAACGACGGCCAAAACCAGCACAACCGCGCCGAGTTCGATCGCGAACAGATCGCTGGCCGTATGCACGGGCTAGCCCGGTTGGGTCAACAGCTTGGTGGCCGCCTTCACCGCGGCCGGGACGCCGACGACCACTGCGGTGCGGCCGGCTTCAAGGCGGTCGGCGCCGCCCGGGTTCGGAATGGAACCCGAGTCAGTCACGAGCGCCATGACGCCCGCCCCCGTTCGCGCCTTCAGCTCGGCCTCGGCAAGGGTGAGCCCGGCGAGAGACGACTTGGAGTCGATGGTTATCCATGAGATCACCAAGTCCTCGAGGCGGTGTACGACGTCGTCCAGATGCTCCACAACCGGATTGCCGCCCAACAGCTCGCCGAGGGTATGCCCCTCGTCCTCGGTCAACGCCACGCTCTCGCAGGCGCGGTCGACGTCCCGTTCATCGTAGATCACCAGATCGCGCCGACCGGTCTGGTGAACCACCACGCCGACGCAACGGCCTGCGTTCGTCTCCAGGTCGAAGCGAACCCCCACACCGGGCAAATCAGTCTCAGTTGCCTTTCCCATTGGTCTCTCCTCCTGGTGGCAGTCGAGGCGGCAAGAGCCATCTTTGCAGAACAGCGCCATCGAAAGCGCCGTTCGGCCCAGGCACACAGCCCTCAGCAATAGAGCTTGCCGGCTGCCAGACCCCCTCCTAGGACAGTGTTCTGCCTTCCACTTCAAGCGCTCTGAGGGCGATCCACAATTGGACTCGATCGTTGAACGAGGACAGATCGTGGCCGGTGAGCCGTTCTATTTGGGCCAGCCGGTAGCGCAGGGAATTGCGGTGCAGGTGGAGCTTGCGAGAGGCGTCTGAGGCTGACGCCGACACATCGAGATAAACGGACAGCGTCCTGAGCAGATCAGACCCCTTTTCGCGATCGTGCTCGACTATCGGCTCAAGCAGGTTCTCCGCCATCTCGCTGATCGGCAGCTCGCGGTTGACCAAGAGCAGCGCCGAGAGATTGAGCGGCTCGCACTCGCTGACTCCGGGGCCGTGGGTGAGCGCCTCCTTGGCCTCGAAGTAGCTGAGACGGAACCCGTTGGCCCCCGTGTGCGACCCTCCGATGCCTATGCGGACGTCGGGGTCGATTGCAGACAGTCGCTCTTGAGTGGCCTGGGCGAATTGCCGGACTGGCTTGTCGGACGGAAGAACCGAGATCAGCTCGTCTCCGACCAGGGCGCTGACGGTGGGGCCCTGATCGCTGCTGATGAGATCCTGGGGCTCCCAGGGCAGGGTGCGAATCCTCTGGTCGGGTCTCAAGAGGGCCGCGGCCACCACGGTTGTGGGCTTATCGAGGTTGACTCCGAAAGCCTCAAGGCGCCGCACAGCGTCGCGGTCCGGTATTCGCTGTCCGAGGAGATCGGACACGACCTGGCCCACGAGTTCTCTGCGTCCAGTCAGCTCTGCCTGACGACGGGAGAATTCCAGGGCGATGAGGGTCGTCGCGTAGGGAATGGCATGGAGGTCGAAGGTCGGGTCGGCAGCACGAACACAGAGGAATGCCACGAGGTCGCCCGCCACCTCGATCGCAGCGACGGAGAGCTCGCGCGACTTCTCATCCTTGCCCTGGCAGCGCACTTGCAGGATTTCCTCAATCGGCCAGAAGGCGGACTGGGGGTCGCTGGCCAGTACTCGGCCGTGGGAATCGATGACCGCCGCCGGCCCGCTGACCAGTCGATGGAGGTATCGGATCATCATGGGCAGCCCCTCGCCTCGAAGAAGCACCGAGGAAAGGGTTTCGTGTATTGCCAGGCCTTGGCGAAGAAGTTCGTATCTCTCGGCAATGACCGCTTCTGCGACCACGCGTGATATCTCGGTGAACGGGGTCTCATAGGGGACTTCAATGAGCGGCATCGCCCGGCGGCTGGCTGCCACCAGCATCTGGGGGGGAACGAATGGATGGCTCATACCCGTGCCGAACCCGATGGCCGCGGCATCGGCGTCGGCGAGCCGCTCGACGAACGACTCGTACCGGTCGTGCGGCCCCTCGAGCAAGCCCACACCAGTGGTCAAGATGAGCTCCTGTCCGATGACGAGCCGTGTTGGATCAGCCAGCTCAGTGGGTGCGACCCAGCTGATCTCCCTGTCCAGCGCGGTTGCGTGGGGGTGGGTGTGCAGCACGAGGCCGTCGCCGAAGGCGTCAAGCAGCTCCCTCAACCGAAGAGTCATACCTGATTGTGCAAGAGCATAGGACTTATCGTCAATTCTGTGCGTCTTGGCCATACCGCCGCAGCGCAAGCCTCTTTAGTGTCCCAGACGGTTAGAGGCCGCGCGGATAGGCGCTGGCCTCAGGAGAGGGAACAAGGAGAGGGAAAATGCCCAAACGACAAAGACCAATCATGAATCTGATAGCGGGTCTGCTGGCCTTGGGCCTCATCGCCGCTGCGTGCGGGAACGACGACACGTCGTCGGACACAGCCGGTGATGCAGCCCCCGCGGCTGCTAGCGGCAGCACCGCCGGCGACGGGGCGGCCGAGGAATCCGAGGCCGAGAGCGAGCCTGCTCCCGCGCAGGCGCCGGCTGTTGAAGCGGCGCCTGGCTCTGGCGAAGAGCCGACTGCCGAAGCCGAGCCTGAGGCGGTTCGCGCTGATTGGGCCGGCACTTTGATCGAGGTGTGGTCTGTTCCGTTCGACATGGACAGCTCGCGCACGACGATCGCCTATGAGCCGACCACTGCAACACAGGAATGGAACCTGTGCGTATCGTTCCCGCACATGAAGGATGCTCTCAACAACCTCGTAGACGAGATTGCCGCCAGCGGCATCCCGGTGATCGATGTGATCAACGGCATGTCCTCGCCGAACCTCACTGCCAAGTCGCTCGTCTCGTTCGGCGAGATGGGCGCCCACGCCTGCAATTGGGTCGCAGAGCACGCGGGCGGCGAACCGGTCAATATCGCCTGGTTCCCAGGTCCCGCCGGCGCCGGCTGGGTCGAAGCGGGTGACGCAGGCTGCAAGGAGGCCCTCGAGGGGACATCGGTCGAGATCGTCGACACCAAGTTCGGGGACACCGGCAAAGAGGCCCAGAGCGTGCTCATCGAGGACGCACTCGCCGCGAACCCGGACATCGACTTCATCGTCGGCACCGCTGTGACGGCTGAAGCGGCCACCTCGATCCTGCGCGACCGGGGCCTCGACTCTGATATCGGCGTGATCTCCTACTACTTCACGCCCGGAGTACACGAGGGGCTTGTGAGCGGGCGGATACTGGCTGCGCCAACCGACTCGCCCGTCATCCAGGCAAGGGTCGCTATAGACCAGGCCGTCAGGGCCCTGGAGGGGCTCCCGTTCGAGCAGCATGCCGGGCCGGAGCTCTTCGTCGTGGACGTCGACACCATCGCGGACTTCGACTCCGCCTCGACGCTCGCTCCAGCCGGGTTCGACCCAATCTTCAGCGTCGGCTGAGAAATGGGCAGACAGGCACCGGGATGACCGCGAGCGGCGCCTCGCAGCGATTCCCCTCCAATTCGGCTGCGGATGGCGATCTGCTGCTGAAGCTGACCGAGGTGACCAAGCGGTATCCCGGTGTCTCCGCCCTGTCCAACGTGTCCTTCGATCTCCGCTCGGGCGAGGTCCACGTACTGTTCGGAGAGAACGGGGCCGGGAAGTCGACGCTCATCTCGATCTTGTCGGGGGCGCAAAGGCCCACAAGCGGGACTATGGCTTTCCGGGGCGAGGAGGTCGAGTTCTCGTCGGTTGCCGATGCCCGCGAATTCGGGATCAGCGCCGTTTTCCAGGAGTTCTCCCTCGTGCCTACCATGACAGTCGCCGACAATATGCTCCTCGGGTCTGAGCCTCTCCGCGCCGGGTGCCTCAACCGAAGGGGTCTGCGAAGCGCCGCGGAGGAGCTGCTCGACGACCTCGGGTTCCCGATCAGGGCAAGCCAGGTCGTCGGCAGGCTGTCGCGGGCGCAGCAGCAGATGGTCGAGATAGCAAAGGCCTTCCGCTCCGACCTCTGGGTCCTCATCCTCGACGAGCCGACAGCGTCTTTGACCGAGACCGAGTCCGGACGGCTGTTCGAGCTTGTGGAGCGGGCGCGCATGCAGGGAATCGGGGTGGTCTACATCACCCACAGGCTTGCCGAGGTGAGGTGCCTAGCCGACCGGGTCACCGTGCTGCGGGACGGCCACTGCGTCGGCACGCTCGCCCGGCATGAGGCGACGGAAGACCGCTTGATCAACCTGATGACAGGGCGGGTTATCGACCAGGTCTTTCCCGAGATCACCCACAACCCGGGCGAGATCGCCCTGCGGGCCACTGGCCTCACCACGCGGACCCGGTCGGCTGTGAACGTCTCCTTCGAGGTCCGCTCCGGGGAAATAGTCGGGTTCGCCGGGCTTGTGGGCTCAGGCAAGGGCGAGTCGGCCCGGGCTTGTTTCGGCGCCGAACCGCTGCTTCAGGGCTCTGTGCGCCTCCACGGACAAGAGGTGACTCGGCTCAGCCCGCGGCGGATGCTGAAGAGCGGCATGTTCTATGTCCCGCCGGACCGCACAGGCGATGGCCTGTTGTCGATGAGGAGCGTCCGGGAGAACATCGCTCTTCCGTCCGTCCGGCTCGCCCGATTCTCCAAGCTGACCCTGATGCGCCGTGCCGCGGAGAAGCGGATCACCGGCGAGGTCGCCCGGCGAGTCGAGCTGCAACCCCACTCGCTGGAGCGGCCAGTCGAGCAGCTCTCGGGCGGGAACCAGCAGAAGGTGCTGCTCGCCCGGGCACTGGTCCGCGACGCCGACGTCTTCGTCTTCGACGAGCCGACCGTCGGAGTCGACATCGGCACCCGTGTTGCGATCTACCGGCTCATGGCCGAGCTCTGCGAGAGCGGCGCCGCGATCCTGCTGGTCTCCTCAGACCTGCCCGAGATCCTCCACCTCGCACACCGGGCCTACGTGTTCCACCGCGGGCGTGTGGCGGAGGAGCTTGCAGCCCCCGACATCACCGAGGAGAACGTGCTGCGCAATTTCTTGGATCGGGAGGCCGCATGAAAGGCCGTGCTGGCCGAGAGCCGGCTGCACCGAGCCCAAGCCTCCTCGAGCGGCTGGAGCTCGCGTTCGTCAAGATCGGGGTGTTGCCCCCCCTGTTGGGATTGGCCGTCATCGTGTTCTCGCAGATGTCGGACAACTTCCTCGACGCGGAGAACTTCGAAAACGTTCTGCGCCAGAACACCTTCCTCATCATCGTGTCCCTCGGGCAGATGCTCGTGCTCCTCACGGGCGGCTTCGACCTGTCCGTCGGCACCGGGACCGCTCTGGTCTCGGTGGTGACCGCAACCGTCATGGCCGACGCCTACAACGCCGGGGCCGAATCCGCCGGCCTCGCGATCTCCCTGGGCATGGCAGTCGGGGTCCTCGCCGGTGCGGGCGTCGGCCTGTTCAACGGGATCGGCGTCTCCGTCTTCCGGGTGTCCCCGTTCATCATGACGCTGGGCACCTCGTCGATCGCTCTCGGCCTCGCCCTCTATATGACCAGCGGCGTGCCCGTCCGGGGCATGCCGCCCGAGTTCGCGGACATATTCGGGTTCGGGGAATGGGCTGGGCTCGCAACCCCCATCTGGGTCACCGCGGCTGTCGTGGTCGTCATGACCGTCGTGCTGAACTGGACGCGTCTCGGGCGCTACTTCTATGCGATAGGCGGCAACGCCAACGCGGCAACCCTCTCGGGCGTCGCGGTCCGCACGAACCTCGCCGCGGCCTACGTCATCGCCGGCGCCCTCATGGGGCTCAGCGCAGTCCTGCTCACCGCACGTCTCGAAACCGGCGAAGCCAACATCGGCGTCAGCCTCCCGCTTCAGTCCATCGCGGCATGCGTGATCGGCGGGGTGTCCCTGCGCGGCGGGATCGGACGGGTCTCAAGCGCCGTTTTGGGAGCGTTGTTCATCGGACTCGCCCAGAACGGCATGAACCTGGCACGGATCCAGTCCTACTTGCAGATGATCGTCTTGGGAGGCCTCCTCATCAGCGCGGTGATCGCCGACCAGATCAGGCAGCGGTCGCTGTCACGGCTGGCAGCGGCCGGAATCCTCGGATAGCAGCCCATCGGCCGAATCGACAGGAGAACGAACGGTGGCAACTGGCATCAACTGCGACATGGGCGAGTCTTACGGCATCTACACGCTCGGCAACGACGAGGACATCATGTCCCATATCACCGCAGCCAATGTGGCCTGCGGATTCCACGCCGGCGATCCGACCGTCATGTCCGCAACCATTGAAGCCGCGAAACGCCACGGCGTCGCGGTCGGCGCGCACCCCTCGCTTCCGGACCGGCAGGGATTCGGCCGCCGCGAGATGCAGCTGGCCCCCGACGAGCTCGGCAGCCTCCTGACCTATCAGGTTGGCGCGCTCAGGGGATTCCTCGATGCATCCGATATGGAGCTCAACCACCTGAAGGTTCACGGCGCGCTGTACGGGATGACTGCCCGAAACGCCGACCTCTCCCACGCTGTCTGCCGGGTGGCCAAGAATTTCGGAGTCCCCGTGTACGGAATGGCCGGCACCATGCACGAGCGGTGCGCCCAAGAGGCCGGAGTGCCGTTTGTGTCGGAGTTCTACGCAGACCTCGACTACGCCGCAGACGGCTCTTTGGTCATCAGCCGCTCCCACGGCGCGGTGGACACCCTCGTTGCCGCAGGCCGAGTGCGAAGAGCCATCCAAGAAGGCCTGACAGAATCAGCCGACGGCCCCGATGTGAGCGTGCGCGCCGACACAGTGTGCATCCACTCGGACACCCCCAACGCGGCCGAGTTGGCGAGCGCCGTCGCGCAGGCCGTCGCGGACCAGAGCAAGAAC
>JAPYOG010000117.1 GCA_028278785.1 Candidatus Poriferisocius anaerobius
CCAACCGACCCCGCGGTGATGTGGGCCGTGGAGACCGCCGTGCCATAGCCAGCCAGCTCCGCTAGGGGCATCGCCCCCCTGGCCTCAGCACTCTGCTCCGACTCGATCACCAACAGGGCTGCCCCCTCGCCGCCCACGAATCCTGCTCGGGTTACGTCGAACGGCCTTGATGCGGTCTCGGGCATGGCGTTAAGCGTGGTCAACGCTCCCAGCCGAGAGTACATGGTGTACATGGTCTCGCTGATGGGGGCCTCAACGCCGCCTGCGATCACAATGTCGGCAAGTCCCGAACGCACCATCTCCCCCGCTTCCAACAGCGCCACTAGGCCCGCCGAACAGGCCGTGCCCACCCCAGAGTAACGGTCGCCGAAATCCGCGCCGATTAGCTGGTGGGCACTCTGGGCTGGCTGCCTGTAGTAGGCGGATAAATCGCAGCCGTCAACTTTCTCGCCGCGGGAGGCCGCAGCGAACTCATCGGTCTTCCAGCAGAAACCATGGCTGGCCACAACCACCCTGGCCCGCTGATTGCCGACAAGGGCCTCACGTTCCAAACCCGCACGCTCCAAGGCCTCGGCTTCGGCGAACCGGTAGAAGTCCACCAGCCGCAATGCAGACGACTCATAGCCGCCGCCGTCTCGGGCTGGCACTTGGGCAGCCACCTGGCAGTCATCGTCTCCGACTTCTACTATCTCCAGCTTGGCGGTACCCGAACGCCCTTGGACCGCAGCCTCCCAGCAGTCATCGATGCCCCAGCCCACTGAGCACACAGCACCGATACCGGTAACGACCAGCCTAGGCATTCTCGGCCAAAGCTCTTTGCAGCATGCCGGTCAGGTCGACAACCTTCAACATTACGAAGACGTTCTCTACCCTGTCTCCAGCCGCAATCCGACCGTCGTCCACCTCGGGCATGAAATCGTTCAGGCAAGCCAAACCCTCTGCGGTCACTCCGCCATCTTCATCAAGCCAGCGGATCCCTGACTCCTCAAAGTGCCGTTGAACATTGGCCAGGGCAAGCTCAACGCCAAACTCTTTGCGAACCCGGTAGTTGATGTCCAAAATGTCCAAAGAATCGGCATCAAGATCGTCGATCAGGAGAGCGTCGTCGCTCACCTCATCCTGCTCAATGTCAAGCGAATCTGCGACGATATCGTGGACCTTCCCAGATAGCTCTTCCATAAGTTGCTCCTTTGCATTCTCCTGCTAGCCAGCCCGATAGGATTCGCCCGGAATTATATCCCGTGGCAGAGGGTGAACTAAATCGGCTGGGCAGCACTATTAGCCCTGATTGGCGCCTGGCAGGACGCCCTGACCGATTTGCAGACGGGCCACTAGCCGACAAGCGCTGCCATCGCTTCCCAGGTCCGTTCGATTTCGTCTTCGGTGCCGGTGGGAACGACCACAATATTCGCGGCACCGGCCGCGAAGAACTCAGCCAGCTTCTCCGACACCTGATCCTCGCGACCGATGACACAGATCTCCCCGGCATTCGAGAGGCCCTCACGGTCGAGCATTTTCTTGTGGGCGGGGGCCTGCTCTGATTTGGCCAGCAACTCGGTGGCCCGCAACCTGGCCCCCTCGATGTCATCGGTCACGCACACCGGCAGCGATACGAACACGTCTGGTGCGCTGCGCCCCGCTGCCTCCGCGGCCTCCCTGATAGTCGGAACAGTGAAATCGCGGATCGTCTTCGGCCCCGTCATCCAGGTGATGGCCCCGGCGGCCACCCTGCCCGCCAACTCCACCATGCGGGGTCCGTGTGCAGCGAGGACTACCCGGCAGGCGGGCCCCTCAATGTCCAATTCGCCCCTCATGACAACACGCTTGCCCCGCATATAAGCCCGTCGCTCGTTCAACAGGAGCAGCAAGATCTCCAGATACTCGGCCATGTATTCCGCCGGGCGGTCGAAGCTCTGCCCCCATATCCGCTCTACGAACGCCCGATGGGAAGCACCCACGCCGAGGGTCAGGTTCCCGTTGAGCGCTTTGTTGACCGTCAGAGCCTGCTGGGCCATGACAACCGGATGGCGGGTGTAAACCGGCACGACAGCCACACCCACGGGCATGTCAACCCCCGATCCGACCGCGGCCAGAATCGTCAAGGAGTCCATGCTGTTCACTTGGGGGAGCCAATAGCCGCTGAAGCCCTGGCTGTGGGCACGCTGTACATGGGCGCGGATGGCATCCAAAGAGTCTGGGCACCCTCCGTTCTTACTCAGGTCCATGCCACATATCGAAAGCTCCACCGATCATCCCTTCTCTCGACATCATGTATGGCAAATGTATGGCAACTGCCTAGCAATCGCCACCGCATGCCTTGCGACTGGCTTGCGAGCGGGTCTCCGCCGCAACTGACTCCTCAGCGACCGCCTACCGGCCAGTCCAGTGAGGCTCGTCCAGCATGCTATCGCGAGGCAGAGGCTCGACCGACTCGACCATAGCAGCGGTGCCGTCCATGAGGGTCGTCCAATACTCGTAGGCAAGGTCGCCGATCTGTTGGCCCAAAGGCACAGCTACCTCGACTGCGGGCCAGAAGTGTACGCCACCCCAAACCCTGCTCTTGGCGCACAGATCCTCGTACTCGCTCCACGTTTCAAAGCTCAGTTCGATATCGGTTGCGGGGGTTACCCCGGGTTCGATGGAGTTCGAGCCCGCAGGCCGGACGCCGTGGTATCCGCCTGTCTCATCCTCCACGCCCGCATAGCGGCGCAGAGCCTGTGCATAAGCCCCGCAGAACGAAGTTGTGGCCGACGGATACTCGGGATGATCGGCAGTGCTGGCAAATGATCGCCACTGGCCGGCAGGCATATTCACCGTGCCCTTACCAGGTCCGCCCCAGCCGGAAATCATCGCGTCGTCGAAGAGATGGTGGATAGCGGTGACCGGACGCACAGCATCAAAGCGCTGCTTCTCCTGCCACACAACTACTCCCACATCGTGAGATGCCATCTCCACCAGGAAGTTGCCCTGCACGAACTTCACGACATCATCCAGATTGTCAATCTTGACCTGGGGCAGGAACTGTGCCCCGCGAAGCTTGTTGTCGAAGAATCTGACAATCGTCTTCTTATAATCATCAAGGTTGGCAACCTCTTCTATGACTTCCTCTGCCTGAGCCCGATACGACTCAGCGTTGGTGTGGTCGCTCTCTGTGGGCGGGTCAACCCGGTAATCCCTGGGGTTGAAGCCGGAGAAGGGCTGGACATTGGCCCACTGGGGGGTCACGAAAACCTGCGACCGGAACACGCCAGTGGTGTGGGGCACGACAAGGGGCTGCCAGCGCGACGCGTCGTTCAGCTCATAGGGCGAGTTGAACGGCACATACCCGGTGGTGTCCCGCAATGGCGCACCGTTGACATCGCCGAATTGGTTGAACCCGTCGTTTCGACGGG
>JAPYOG010000118.1 GCA_028278785.1 Candidatus Poriferisocius anaerobius
CACGACTTCGGCGGGGGTCAGCCTGAACCAGGGGGCGGCGGTGGCCATGGTTGTCAACAGCGATGTGGCGTGGATCGAGGAGCAGTAGTCGGTGGACACCGCCAACGGCACCTCGCAGTCGATGAAGGCCCTGGCGTTGGCCCGCCGGTCGGTCATGTAGATCAGCTCGGCCACCGGAAGGACGACTGCGATGGTGTCTGATCGGCCCACATCGCGGATCTCGTCGTCGGGCGTGTAGGTGAGGTGCTCGGCGCTTACGGCATTGGCGCCCGCGGCGGTGGCCCAGCCTTCCGAGGGCTTCCAGGCATCGGCGTGGACTCTGGGCTGGAGTCCCACGGCCCGCCCGGCCTCGATGAGCCTCAGGGCCTGCGAGGGGGTGAAATGGCCGTCTTCCACGGTGACATCGTGATACTGCGCGATCTGCTGTTCTGCCACAGCCGGGAGCATCTCATCGATGATGAGATCCGTGTAGGCATCCGACGGGCTCTCACCTCCGATGTCGCGGGGCACCACATGGGCGCCCAGAAAGGTCGTCACAAGCTGGAGCGGCGTCCGGGATCGCGACTCTTCGAGCAGGCGCAGCTCCCTCAGTTCTTCGTCCACGGTCAATCCGTAGCCGGACTTCACCTCCAGGGTGGTTGCTCCCCCCGCCAGCACCCGCCGGTATCCCCGGGCCAAGCGAGAACGCAGATCATCGTCGCCGGCCTGGCGGCTCGCCAGCACGCTGGCCCAGATGCCCCCGCCCCGAGCGGCCACCTCGGCCAAGCTCGCCCCGCCGAGGCGCTCGGCGTATTCGCGGTGGCGCTCCCCGCCGAACAGGGCATGGGAGTGGCATTCGACGAGCCCCGGCAGCACCGTCTTCCCGGTGGCGTCCAGTGCCGGGACCGACGGGTCGCCCCATGCCGACATGACGTCGTCGGCGGGGCCGACGGCGGCAATCCGACCGTCGCGGATCGCCACGGCCCCGTCGGCGATCAGGTCCATCTCGTTCTGCTCGGGGCCTCGCCGCGGCCCGCCGCGGTCTCGCACGGTGGCGATCTGCGCCGCGCCCACGATGTTGAGGTTGGTCATGGCTGCGGCCCGCCTTGGGGGATCACGGCGATGACGTCGACCTCCACGAGCCACTCCGGTCGGGCCAGCCCCGACACCACCAACCCCGTGGAAACTGGGTAAACGCCTTCGAGCCAGCGCCCTATCACCCTGTAGACGGGTGTGCGGTGGCGGCGGTCGGTGATGTAGACGGTGATCTTGGCGATATGGCCGGGCTCGCTTCCCGCCTCTTGGAGGAGTTGGAACACGTTGGCCATGGCCTGTTCGGCTTGAGCGGCCGGGTCGCCCATGCCCACCAGGTTGCCATCGAAATCGGTGCCCACCTGGCCTCGCAGGTACACCGTGTCGTTGGCCACGACCACCTGGCACAAGTCGTTGTCGAGGCTCTGGCCGGGATAGGTGTCGCGGGTGTTGAACTTCCGCAGGCGGCGGTGCGAGTTCACCGACCCGCCCCCGGCTGGCCATCCCGGTCATGCGCCGGCATGGGCCTGTCCCAGTTGCGCCCCCGCTCATGCGCCGGCATGGGCCTGTCCCAGTTGCGCGATGGTGCCCTCGAAGGGCGTAGATCCGCCGCGACCGCCCTTGGCGGAGAAGCCTTGGCCCAGAGCGAGCTCGGCCAGCCGCTCAACATAGAGGTCGTCGCGGAAATGCAGCGTGAAGGTGCGGGCGTCGCGCATCATCTGGCCCAGCGGGTAGCGCTCGTGGCATGCCCGCGCCCCGAGCAGGTCGAAGCCCTCGTAGGGGATGGACAGCACCGCGTCTTTGGCCAGGTGCATGGTTCGCACCGCATCGGCTTCCACGCTGTCGGGGTCTTCGCCCCTGTCCAGGCGGGCCGCGGTGGCCTGCAAGCAAGCTCGGGCCGCGAACAGCTTGGCGTCCATGCGCCCAAGGCGCACCCGCACAACCTCGGAGCCGTTGAGGTCGTCGCGGTCTTTGACATAGCCGGCGATGAAATCGAAGGCGGCCTGCGCCGATCCGATGTGGTTGGCCGCGTAAGCGCACGAGAACGTGCGGGGATCGCCGGTGACCCATCCGCCGGGCTCGCCCACCACATGGTCATCGGGGATGAACACATTGTTGAACTTCACTCCGCACGAGATGGTGGAGCGCATGCCCAGCATCTGCCAGTCGTCCAGCAGCTCCACCCCGTCGGATTCCTTGTCGACCACCGCGAACACCATGCGCATGGCGTATGGCCCGTCTCCCTCCACCGCGGCCCACACCATCAAATACGTGGCTACGGCGGCAACTGAGGCGAAGCCTTTTCGCGCTGTGAGCCGGTAACCGCCATCTGCTTTGGACAACTCCGACTCCAGCCGCTCGGCGCCGTTCTCATACAGGTGGGCTTCCGATCCCAAAGAGGCGCAGAATGCGCCGTCGGCGATGCGGGGCATGAAGTAGTCGCGTTGGGCGTCGGTTGCGTGCCAGGCGATGATTCCGGCCGCGTGGTTGTGTACTTGCAGAAGCTGGGCGGTGTTGGTGTCCCAATAGGCGAGGCGTTCCAGCAGACGGTACCAGTCGCTGTAGTTGCCCGGCTGCCAAAGGCCCATTCCCCCGAACTCCCTCGGCACGCACAGCTTGTGCAAACCGGCTTCGCGGGCTTCGGCGAAGTTCTCCGAGGGAAAAGCCGGCTCGGTGTCGAGTGCCCGCATCCTGCTGCGAAAGCGCGGGCCGAGCTCCTCGACTCGGGCCATCAGCTCGTCAATCGGGGGCGGGTGTGCGGAGTGCTGGGATGTGGTGGTCATGGTTGGTGCTGTGGTCATTGACGGACTCCTTCAGCGGTCGGGATCAGGTGATGCCTTGGGTGAGCGGCATCTATGTCGGCCCGCAGAAGGCGGTGATTGCCTTGTGCAGGACTTCTGAGCAGCGCAGGAGCTGCGCAGGGTCGATGTGCTCGTCGGGTTGGTGGGCGTCGGCAATGTCGCCGGGACCGGCGATCACCGTTGGCACGCCGAGGTGCTGTGCATAAAGCCCCGCTTCGCAGCCGAAATCGACGGCGATCGTCTGACCGGCGCCGATTGCCGACTCCAGTTTCCGCACCGTCGGCAGCGCCGGGTCGGTGTGCAGCGCGGGGTAGGAGGCCAGCTCGGTCGCCTGAGCGCCGCCGCCCGCCGAGGCCAGCTCGGCGTCGATGCGCTGCACTTCCGCCCAAATCGGGGCAGCCAAGCGGTTGGGGTCCACAGATGCGCCGAAGCGGATCTCGAAATCCAGTTCGCATTCAGGGGCCAGGACATTGAGCGCCACCCCGCCGCTGATGGCGCCGATGTTCGCCGAGGCAAAAGCGTCGGCGCCGGCGCTGGGGCGGTCGGGGGGGTTGCGGATCATCCCAGCGCCACCGGGATTCTCGGCGGAGTTCAGGGCGGTGATGGCGGCACACAGCTTGATCGCCTCGGAGATCGCGCTGGGCTCGTGCCGGGCCCGGCTGGAATGGCCGGACGGGGTTCGGATCATCACCCGGTGGGCGGTTTTGCCGGTGTGGGCGTTGGCCAAGCGCATCGATGTCGGCTCTCCGACCAGCACTGCGGTTGGCAGGCAGCTCGGCTGCGAGGCGAGGTGGTCGAGCAGGCCCCGAACACCGATGCAGCCGACTTCTTCGTCGTAGCTGAGAGCCAGGTGCAGCGGCGCCCGCATTCGGCGGCGGTCGGCGGCGGCGGCCACCGCCAGCGCGGTGGCGATAAAGCCCTTCATGTCGGCTGTCCCCCGGCCCTGAAGCCTTCCGCCGGTCTCAGTGAGTTGATACGGGTCGGTAGACCACCCCGAGCCGGCCGGCACCACGTCGGTGTGGCCCGACAGCAGCAGGCCCCCCGGCTTGTCTGGGCCATAGCGCACATGCAGGTTGGACCGCCCGCTCGGACCCTCCACGGAGCGCACTTGGGCGCCGGCGCGCGCCGCGTGCTCAGAGCATAAATCGATCAGCGCCGCGTTGGGCGCGCCGCTCTCTGTCTCGAAGGCCACGAGCCGGGCGAGGAGGTCGACGATCTCCTCGCCCGGCTGGCATTGGAGGGGATCCAATCCTGGCTCCAGACCGTCAGCTGGGTGGTTCGGCGGACCGGTCAGCCGGCCGCGATGATCTGCGACCAGGTGTCGGCGAAGATGGAGTGCTCTTCGCCTCGCACCTGCCACACCAGCCTGTCGCGGATCTCGTCGGTCAGCTCCAGCCCGGCGCCGGAGACAACCTCGTGATAGTCGTCGGACAGCAGCGGTGGAACCAGCAGGTTCGGGGTGTAGCCGATGGTGTACTCGGTGATCAGGGCGCCGATGTCCGGCTCGAGCATGTAGTTGATGAGCACATGGGCGGTGTAGGGGTCGGGAGCATCCGCGGGGATCACGAAATTGTCCTGCCAGATGGTGCCCCCCTCATCGGGGATGATGTAGCGGATGTTCGGGTTGGTCAGGTAGGCGATGCCCGCCGCGAATCCCCAGGACTGGGCGGCCAGCACCTCGCCGCCGGCGAGATTGCCGATGTAGTTGGCCGAGTCGAACCCCGTCACGCAGTCGCGGGCATCCAGCACCACTTCGAGGGCCTCATCGTGGGCTGCCTGCGAGGTCTCGTTCCAGTCGTAGCCCAGGTAGACGAGCGCGGCGCCGAGCACCTCGCGCTGGTCTTCCAGCAGCGACGACTGGCCGCACAGCGGGTTCTCGTCGAAGATGGCGCTGTAGCTCGTCGGCGGCGCGTCGAACGCGGTCGCGTCGAACGCGAAGCCGGTGGTCGAGTACTGGTACGGCAGCGAGTAGACGTTGCCCGGGTCATAGTACGGGTCCATCTGGTTCGGGTCGATGTTGGCGACGTTGGGAATCTCGCCCATGTCGAGCGCCTGGAGCAGGCCCTGCGAGGACATGATCTCCACCGCGTAGTCGGTGACTATCACCAGGCTGTAGCCGGAGTTGCCCGCGTCCACCTTGGCGACGGCCTCTTCATTGGCCGTATGGGTGTCCATGGTGACGCTCACCCCGCACTCCTCCTCGAACATCTCGAGAATGCCCACGTCGATATAGTCGGCCCAGTTCAAGAAGTTGATCGAGTTGCCGAGCCGTGCCGGGTCGCCACAGCGGTCCGAAACCGGCGCCTCGGCGACCGGGGCCTCGGTTGGGGCCGGGGCCTCGGTGGCCGCGGCGGTCGGCGCCTGAGTTGCCGGGGCATCCGCGGTTGTGTCGTCGTCATCGTTGCCGCATGCCGCGGCCACAACCGCGAAGACGGCCAACACCGCCAGCAGTCGCAGCAAAAGCCTTCGGGCACCTGCAATTCTGGTTGATTTGGTCATGGTTTTCCCCCTCCAATGAGTTGTGGGTTGCTTGGGTAGCTCTTTTGGCTCGCTCCGGCATCCGGGTTGCGATGCCCGATATCGGGTCGGACGGCAGCAGCGCTGCTGGGGCCGCGATCGCCGTCCGGCCGGCTTCGCCGCTTCGAGACGGCCGACTGGATGCCCAGCGCGCCGGTGAGAAGCAGCGTCGAGGCACCGAATATCAGCGTGGATATCGCGTTCACCTCAGGGCTTATGGTGCGCCGGAGTTGCCCGAAGACCTCTATGGGCAGGGTGGTTGCGCCCGGTCCGCTCACAAAGAACGTTATGACGAAGTTGTCGAGCGACAAGGTGAACGCCAACAGCGCCCCCCCGAGGACGCCGGGCATGATGGAGGGCAGCGTCACCCTCCAGAAGGTCGTCCAGCCGTTGGCGCCCAGATCTTGGGCGGCTTCCTCCAAAGAGGGGTCGAGCGTGCGCAGGCTGGCTCGGACAACCAGGGCGACAAAGGCGGTGCAGAAGGCCACGTGGGCGATGATGATCGTCGGTCGTCCCATCCGGATGGCGTCTTGCGCGCCGCGTCCCAGCATGTCGTTGAGGTGCCCCAGGGTGAGCGAGAAGAAAGCAAGCAATGCCACCCCGGTCACGATCTCCGGGGCGATGACCGGCAGGTAAACCACTTGCTGGGCCGCGATGCGCCCCCGGAAGACGCGCCGGTCAAGTGCCAGCGACAGCATTGTTCCCAGCACCACGGCTATAGCGGTGGAGATGATCGCTATGAAAAGCGAGTTCCAGGTGGCGGTTAGGAGCCGGTCGTTGTCGGCCAGCGCCGAGTACCAGTCGGTGGTGAACCCGGCCCAGCGCCCCCCGGTGCGGGCCGAGTTGAACGAGAACAGCACCAGCACCGCTACCGGCACGTAGAAGAACGCGTACACCAGCGCAGACGCCGATCCGATGGCCAGCTTTGGCGCGCGTGCGCCACGACGCCGGCGGCTCACAGGAACTGCTCTTGGTCGCGGCGGCCCACTGTGGCATAGAGGCTCACCAGGGTGACCACGCTGAACAGGGCGGCGATGGCCGCGCCGAGAGGCCAGTTGAACGCCTCCCCGAACTGGAGTTCCAAGAGGTTGGCGATCATGTTCGTCTTGCCCCCGCCCAGCAGTGTGGGCACGAGGTACTGCGAGACTGACAGCACGAAGACCATCACCCCGCCCACGATCAGGCCGGGCTTGACCATGGGCAGGAACACGTCGGCGAACACTTGGGGCGGTCGGGCCCCGAGGTCGCGGGCCGCCTCCATCTGCGCTCGGTCAACCCGCTCTGCGGCTGCGTACAGCGGCAGTATCATGAACGGCAACGCGGTGTACACAAGCCCGAGGATCACCGCGAAACGAGTGTTGAGGAACACGATCCGGTCCAGCCCAAGCGTTTCCAGCAGGTTGTTGAGCGGTCCGGTGTTGGCGAACAGGAACCGGATGGCGTAGGTGCGCACGAGCATCGATGTCCAAAACGGGATCATCACCGCGATCAGCAGGGCGTTTTTGGTCACCGGGCTGCGGCGCGAGGAGATGAACACCGCCAGCGGCAGGGCGAGGCCGATGCAGATGATCGTCGCCAGCGCCGACCACACCACCGAGCGGGCGAACACGGCGGTGTAGTTGTTGTACTCGGCCGCCAGGTGGTTCACCGCGACCAGCGCCCCCAGGAGTGCCGCCAAGGCCAGGCTTGCGGAGATGCGGCGGCCTAGATATCGGGCGGCCGCCACAGCCGGGACCGAGACCGCCGCCGCGGCAGCCGCGCCCCGCAGCACGGCGGCGCCCACGGTGCCCCATCCTGCGGTGGACCTGCGGCCCTTGGCCACGATCTGGTCCCAGGAGTCGAGGGTCGCCTCCCAGACCACGCCGCCGCCGAGTTTGGGGGTGAGGAACGAATAGACGACCACCAGCAGGCCGGGGACCACATAGGCCACTGATATCCACAGCAGGCCGGGTGCCAGCAGCGGGGCGACCCGGCGGCGCGCTGGTGCACGGGTGGAGGAAGGGCCGGGCGAAGTCGATGGGGCGGTGTGCTCGGCCATCACTCCACCAGGCACGCGGTGCCGTGCCTCCAGCCGGCGTCGACTCTGTCTCCGGGGCGCAGGAGCCCGAACGGGTGGGTGCCGGCCTCGTTGTAGCGGGTGGCCACCAATTCCGAGCCGTCGGCGAGGCGGACGGTGCCCCGGGTCGAATCGCCCAAGAACAGCAGCTCGCGCAGCTCGCCGGTCACCACTGCGTGCCCGCTGGGGTCGATTTCGCCCTCCGGGGCGAGCAGAACCCGTTGCGGCCTCACCGCGATGACCACCTGAGCGCCAGGGCTCAGCCCGTCGGCGCCGACTGGCGCACATGTCAGCCGGTGCCCCGACGGCAGCAGCACTTCGGTTCGAGCGCCGTCGCCCCCGACCACTTCGGCCTCCAACATGTTGACCTCTCCGATGAACTCGGCCACAAACCTCGACGCGGGCCGCTCGTAGATTTCAACGGGGGTTCCGAGTTGATGGATGCGCCCCTGATCCATCACCGCGATGCGATCGCTCATCGTGATCGCCTCGGTCTGATCGTGGGTGACGAACACGAAGGTCATGCCCAGGTCGCCGTGCAGGCGGGTCAGCTCGAACCGCATGGCCTGGCGGAGCTTGAGGTCGAGTGCGCTGAGGGGCTCGTCCAAGAGCAGCACTTCGGGCTCGTTGACCACAGCCCGGGCCAGCGCCACCCGCTGCCGCTGTCCGCCGGAGAGCTGGCCGGGGTACCGGGATCTAAAGCCCGAGAGCTGGACGAGGTCGAGGGCCTCCTGCACCTTGGCCTCAATGGTCTTCTTGTCGTGCCGCTTGACCCGCAGCCCGAAGGCGACGTTGTCTGCAACCGTCATGTGGCCGAAGAGCGCGTAGCTCTGGAAGACGGAGTTGACTGTCCGACGGTGGGCGGGCGTGTCGCTTACGTCTCGGCCGCTGATGAACACCCGGCCCTCCGTAGGGTGCTCGAAGCCCGAGATCATCCGAAGCGTGGTGGTCTTCCCACACCCCGAAGGGCCGAGCAGGGAGATGAATTCGCCGGCTTCCACCTCAAGATCGACGGCGTCAACGGCCAAGGTGCCGCCGAAGCGCTTGGTCACCTCGCGCAACGAGACCGTGCCCCGCTCGTGGTGCAGCTCCACGCTGTGAATCTCCCCTTCTGCATCCTCCCGGCAGCACGAGGCGACCAGGGTTTGGGCTCACAACCCGCAGGGTGTTGAGCCCAAGGACTTCCGGCACCGTAGGCTCAGTCTGTGAATAAATCAAAGAGATATTTCATATGCAAGTCATCACATTTGTTTATTCAAGATGCCGACGAAAGCTGGAGTGGGCGGAGTTCGGCGGTCTATTGCCGGGGAAGCACCAGCGCTGACCGCGCGAAGTCCACGAAGGCCTCGAGTGCTCGGGGAGGCTTGTCGTCGGATCGGCGCGCGAGGCCCAACCCCAGCGCCGGGACCTCGGTGCGCAGGGGGACGTAGACGACGTGGCTGCCGTCTTGGGCGATGTCGGTGGCAGGCAGCAGGTTGACCAGCGAATAGCCGAATCCGTTGCCCACAAGCGTGCGAACCAGGGAGATGTCGGCGTGGCGGGCTGCGGGGTGGTAGGCGACGCCGGTGGCCAAGAACAGCGACATGAAGTACTCACGGCTCAAGGGGAGGTCGAGAAGAATGTAGGAGTCTTCCGCAAGGGCTTCGAGGTTGATCGCGGCTTGGTCGGCGAGGCGGTGTGAGGCATTGATCAGCGCATGGGCCTCGATATTGAGAATGCGCTCGAAATCCACCTCCTGCCCCAACTCGATGTCGTAGGTGATGGCCGCATGCACAGCACCGGTGCGAAGCCAGGCCAGCAGCTCGTCTTGGGTGCCGGTGCGGATCTCCACGGCAATGCCGGGATGATGCTCGCGAAACCGGCGGACCAGCGATGGCGTGACGATGGGCGCCACGGTGACCAGCGACCCGACCAGCACTCGCCCCGAGTCGTCGGAAATTGCGGCCGACATGCGGGCTTCCAGCTCGCCGGCGCGCGACAGGGTGGCCCGAGCCTCGGCCATCAGCAGATCCCCCTCCGGGGTCAGCGACACTCCCCGGCCGCGGTGGCGCACCAGCAGGCTGACCCCCAGCGCCCGCTCCAAGTTGCGGATCGAAGCAGACAGCCCCGGCTGCGAGATGCCCACCGCCGCGGCAGCCTCGGTCACCGATCCGCACTCCGCGACAGCCACGAAGTTCTCAAGCTCCCTCAAAGCAATGCGCGTCTTCATTTCACTTCAGCGGAGGTGGAATCCCGGCACCCATGAGTCTGCTCTGATTTGCCCATGTGCCCCCTGCCGAGACCGAGACGGTCACAACCTGAGCCTACCGGCGACACCCCCACCGTGCCGGAGTCGAGAGGGACGCGCGGGCCGCTCTTGCAAAAGCCGGCCAGCACTTAGATGCCAATGCGATCGCCCGAGCATCAGATCAACTCTTGCGGCAGTGGGCCATGACCCAGGATGCGCTGCCGCTCTTCGATGCAGCCGTCCTACCTGTACACAAGGCCGCCGGATAGCGG
>JAPYOG010000119.1 GCA_028278785.1 Candidatus Poriferisocius anaerobius
ATGTCCGGGTGGGCCTGAGGGAGGGGTCCGCCTCGGCAGCCAAGGCCGCAGAGGCGGGTCTGCGGGTGATGTCGATGGCAGAGGCATCGGCTGAGGCCGACATCGTGATGCTGCTCCTGCCCGACACCGAGCAGGCCGAGATCTACGAGGCCAATGTCGCACCCCATCTCCAGCCCGGCGACGCCCTGTTGTTCGCCCACGGCTTCAACGTGCGCTTCAACTTGATCTCCGCCCCCGAGGGGGTGGACGTGGCCATGGTGGCCCCGAAGGGTCCGGGGCATCTGGTGCGGCGAACTTATGCAGAGGGCGGCGGAGTTCCGTGTTTGATAGCGGTGGACCAAGACGCCACAGGCCATGCCCGGGCAGTCGCCCTGGCCTACGCGGAGGCCATCGGCGGGGCTCGGGCCGGGGTGATCGAGACCACCTTTGCCGAAGAGTGCGAGACCGACCTGTTCGGCGAGCAGGTGGTGCTCTGCGGCGGGCTCACATCTTTGGTGACGGCCGCGTTCGAGACGCTGTGCGATGCCGGGTACCAGCCCGAGGTGGCCTATTTCGAGTGCCTGCACGAGCTCAAGCTCATAGTCGACCTGATGTACGAGGAGGGGATCGGCGGGATGCGCTACTCCATTTCCGACACCGCCGAATACGGAGACTTGAGCCGGGGCGACCGCATCATCAACCAGGGCACTCGGGCGGAGATGAAGAAGATCCTGGGCGAGATCCAAAGCGGGGCGTTTGCCGAGGAGTGGATGGCCGAAAGCCGCCGCGGCCGGCCCGACTTCTTGCGGATGGAGGCCGAGGGCCGGCAGCATCCCATCGAGGCTGTGGGAGCGGAGCTGCGGGACATGATGCCGTGGATCTCCGAGGGCCGCCAGAGCGTGCAAGCCGTGTCCGGGGGACAGGGCAAGTCCTAGCTCTTGGATAGCTGCCTTTGGATGCTGCTCTTGGATAGCTGCCCTTCGATAGCTGCCAGAGCGAAGCCGGTCATTAGTATTTGACCGGCCACTCCAAAAGGAAGGGAGAACAGAGCCGTGAGCGACAGCTGGGGTTTTGAGACCAAGCAGATCCATGCCGGGCAGCAAGCCGATCCGACCACCGGATCACGGGCCGTGCCCATCTACCAGACCACATCGTACGTGTTCCGCGACACCGAGCACGCCGCCGCCCTGTTCGGGCTGGCTGAGGTGGGCAACATCTACACCCGGATAATGAACCCCACCCAGATGGTGCTGGAGGCTCGGCTTTCCGCACTGGAGGGCGGCACGGAGACCGCCATCGGCATCCCCGGCGCACTGGCCACGTCGTCGGGGCAGGCGGCGGAGACCCTGGCCATCTTGAACCTGGCCGAGTCGGGCGACCATGTGGTGTCATCGGCGTCGCTGTACGGCGGGACCTACAACCTGCTGCACTACACCCTGCCGAAGATGGGCATCGAGGTGACGTTCATCGATGATCCCGACGATCTCGGCGCATGGAAGAACGCCATCCGGGAGAACACCAAGGTGCTCTACGCCGAGACCATCGGCAACCCCAAGAACGACTGCCTCGACATCGAGGGTGTGGCCGCAGTGGGCCATGGCGAGGGCATTCCCCTGATGGTGGACAACACGGTGCCGTCCCCGTATCTGGTTCGCCCGCTGGAGCACGGCGCCGACATCGTGGTCCACTCCATGACCAAGTTCATCGGCGGACACGGCAACTCCATCGGCGGGGTCATAATCGACGGCGGCACCTTCGACTACGGGGCCAGCGGCCGATTCCCCAACTTCACCGACCCCGACCCCAGCTACCACGGTTTGGCCTTCTGGCCGGCTTTGGGCAACGGCGCTTACATCATCAAGGCCCGGGTGCAGCTGCTGCGGGACATCGGCGCGGCCATCTCTCCGCAGAACGCCTTCTATGTCCTGCAAGGCTTGGAAACCCTCAGCTTGCGCATGGAGCGGCACTGCTCCAACGCCCAGGCGGTGGTGGAGTACCTAGACGGCCACGACCAAGTGGAGTCGGTGCAGTTCGGCGGGCTGCCGTCGAGCCCGTGGCATGAGCGCATGAACCGCTACACCGGGGGCAAAGGCTACGGATCGGTTCCCGCCTTCCACATCGAGGGCGGACGCGAGGCGGGCGAGAAGTTCGTCAACGCGCTCACCCTGCACAGCCATGTGGCCAATATCGGCGACGTGCGCAGCCTGGTGATCCACCCGGCGTCCACCACCCATTCGCAGCTCACCGAGCAAGAGCAGATCAGCACCGGGGTGTATCCCGGACTTGTGCGCCTGTCGGTAGGGCTGGAGTCGGTTGACGACATCATCGCCGACTTGGAGCAGGGCTTCGCTGCGGCCCGGGCCTGAACCCGCAACCCGCGCATCCTCCGAGACGCGCGACGATAGGGGCGTGCGCCTCGTCCGCTTTCTCGCTGCCGCCGGCTCGCCACTGGCGCTGGTGGCGCTGGTGGCTCTGGTGGCCTCGGCTTGCAGCGAGCCTGACTTGCGGGGCCCGGCGGTGTCTTCGCCGGTGATGGCCACGGCCGTTGCGACGCCGGAGGCTTTGCCCACCGCCGGTCCGGGGCCGACAGCCGAGCCGTCGCCGCCCGGAGTCAGCGACGATGTGATCAGGGTCGGGGTGATCGCCGATGCCGACGCGGGCAACGCTGTCACCGGCGGCAGCGAAGCGGCTTGGCTGGCCATGCGGGCTTGGTCCCAAGCGGTGAACGACAGCGGAGGGCTGGGCGGTCGAGACGTGGAGGTGGTCTTGTTCGACTCCAATGTGTTCGACCACCGCACAGCCATCCGAGAGGCGTGCGACAGCGACATCTTCGCCTTGGTGGGGTCGTATGCCCTGTTCGACGGCGACGGGGTGGACATCTTGAACGAGGAGTCGTGCCGCCTGCCCGACTTCCCGGCGGCTGTGCTGAGCCCGGCGAGGCGTGAGTCTGCGGTGACGTTCGTGTCCAACCCCACCTCCAACAAGCTGGGACAAGCCGGTCCGGCCCGATTCCTGAGCGAGCGGTTCCCGGAGTCAGCGGCGTCCGCGGGCACGGTGGTGCTGGATCTGCCGGTGGCGTTCTACCGGGCTCAGCGGGACATCGAGACCGCCACGGCCGGCGGGTTCGAGTTCGTGTTCCAATCCATCGCCGATGCAGTGGGGCAGGACTACGACGCGTTGGCTGCGGCCATGGTCGAAAGCGGGGTGCGGGCAGTGTCCTGGTCGGCGGACGGCCAGCGGTTCTTGGAGTTCATGGAGGCTTGGGAGAGGCTTTTCGCGCTGGCACCGGATCTCGGCGATGCGGCATCTCAGGGAGATTCTGGGAGTTCCGGAGATTCTGGAGATTCTGGTGCGGCGGCGTCATCGGAGGCGCAAGACATCGGCGGCACAGGGCAGCCGGCCGGGCAGTTCTTCTTCCACTGCTCGTCAGACTGCTACTCCCAGAGCTGGGCTGAACAAGTCGGCGATTGGGGCCAAGACGTCTGGGTCAGCATCGAGATGCTCCCGTTCGAGGAGCCCGGCGACAACGTCGAGCTGGTCAGGTATGTGCTCTATCTGAGAGAAGAGGTGGACGACAGCGCTGAGCTGGATCTGATAGGGCTGTCGAGCTGGGCGTCGGCCCTGCTGTTCGAGGAGGCCGTGGCCCGAGCCATGTTCGCCAGCGGCGGAGGCCTCACCCGCGACTTGGTAATCGCAGCGGCCGGCACGATCACCGAATGGGACGGGCGCGGCCTGCACGGGTTCACGAACCCGGCTGAGGGCATCCCATCGCCATGCTACATTTTGGTGAGCCCCACCCCTAGCGGCTGGATCCGCCGCCATCCCGCCACCGCAGGCACCATGGACTGCGAACCGGGCAACCTGGTGGAGTTGGTGGAATCGGCCACTCTGGGCCTCGATCCGGGCCCTCCCGACTTCTCGGGCTCATAGCGTGCCTAGTCTTCGCCTAGTATTCAGGATGTCAGGGCTCATTGCGACGCCCTGGGGATCGCCTCGGGCTTGGTTAGGGTCTCGGGCTTAGGAAGGAGTTGCCATGGCCACGGTGCGGTTGCACGAGGACATCGAACCGCTCAAGGACATGTTCCCCATCGGTCAGTTCAACGCGGAAACCCTGCCAGGGATGCGGGAGATGACGATGGAAACCCCTGAGCTCAGCGATGGGGTGGAGCGCGTCGACCATGTGGTGGACGAGGCCAATGGCGTGGTGGTGCGGGTACACAGGCCGGTGGGCCAGGAGGGCCCGCTGCCGTGCCTGTACTCCATCCACGGCGGGGGCTACATCATGGGCACCCGCGACTTCGACGATCCCAAGTTCGACCAGTGGTGTCAGGAGTATGGGATCGTCGGCGTGTCGGTGGAGTACCGCCTGTCGCCGGAGACCCCTTATCCGGGACCTCTGGACGACTGCTACGCCGGTTTGAAGTGGACATACGACAACGCCGAGGAGATCGGCATCGACCGGGACAAGATCGGCATCACCGGGGCCAGCGCAGGAGGGGGACTGTGTGCGGCGTTGGCGCTGCTCAGCCGGGACCGGGGCGAGATCCCGGTGCAGTACCAGCTTCTAGACTGCCCGATGATCGACGACCGCCAGATCACGCCCTCGAGCCGGCTCGACGACCTGCTGATCTGGACCAGGGAGTCGAACGCTTTCGGCTGGCAGAGCTATCTCGGCGATCTCTACGGCACCGACAGCGTGCCGCCCACCGCAGCGGTCGCTCGGGCCGAGGATCTCTCCGGCCTGCCCGAGGCCTATGTCTGCGTGGGCGGCGCTGACGGGTTCCGCGACGAGGACATCGCCTACGCCATGCGCCTGTACGGCGCCGGCGTCCCCACCGAGCTCCATGTGTATCCCGGGGCGCCCCACGGCGTGGCCCTCTTCGCCCATCTCGAGATCGCCCAGCGCTATATCGCCGATCAAGCCGACTGGCTCCGCCGCCAGCTTGCGAAGTTGGGATAGGCATGGAGCAGCGACACCGTATTTCCATCACCTACTGCGTGCCCTGAGACTATTCGGAGCGCGCCGTGAGCGCAGCAAAGGACCTGCTTCAAAGTTATCAGGGCTTCATCGAAGATCTGACCCTGGTGCCCGGGACCTCAGGCGTCTTCGATGTGTCCGTGGACGGGCAGCTCGTCTACTCCAAACACGCAACCGGGCGCCACGCAGAGCCCGGCGAAGTACGGGATCTGGTCGCCCAGTCGATAGGCCGCTGAGCCCGCACCCTGAATGCAGGCAACAGGGGAATGGAAGGAGGCGATGACTTATGCAGGCGTTCAAGATTGCCGCGTGGAGCGAGGTTCCCGACAGGGTGCCGGTGGGGGCGCTGGTGGGCAATGTGGATCTGGTGATTGTGCGCTTCGGCGACAACCACTCGGTGCTGTACGGGCGCTGCCTTCACCGGGGAGCGCTGATGTGCGATGGCCGCATCGAGGGCGACAACCTCGTCTGCGGCCTGCACGGCTGGGACTACGTCTTCCAGACCGGGGTGTCCAGCTACGACAACTCCGAGCGGCTGGCCCGGTTCGCCTCGTGGCTGGACGGCGACGACCTGCTGGTGGACCTCGACGAGATCCTGGCCTGGGAGAAGGAGCACCCCCAGCCCTACAACCGGGCTGCCTACCAGGGGGCATACGCCGACCCCCACGGCGACGCCTCCGAGCCCCACGTGGGCCTCATCCGCCAACTCGCCGACGAGGGGCTGGAGTATGTGGGTCATCACGGGCCGGTGGTGTCGATGGGGGTGTCCCGCCAAGAGCTGCCAAGCTGGGACGACATCCAGTTCGTGACAGCCCAGCTAGCCCGCCGCCCCCAGCTTGAGGACGAGCCGGTGGGCACCGAAGCGGTGATCGGCCCCAACGCCGGGCGGCCGCTGCGCCTGGAGATCCCCCTTTTGGTGAGCGATATGAGCTTCGGATCGCTGTCGCAGGAGGCCAAGGTCGCCCTGGCCCGGGGAGCGGAGCAGGCCGGCACCGGCATCTGCTCGGGCGAGGGCGGCATGCTCGAAGAAGAGCGGGCCGAGAGTACCCGCTATTTCTACGAGCTTGCCAGCGGCATGTTCGGCTGGTCGCTGGACAAGGCGGCATCCTCGCAGGCCTTCCACTTCAAGCTGGGCCAAGGGGCCAAAACCGGCACCGGCGGGCACCTGCCGGGCATCAAGGTGAAGGGCCGGATCGCGCAAGTGCGGGGACTCGAGCCGGGAACCCCGGCCATCTCGCCGTCCACGTTCGTCGACCTTGTGAACGAAGACGACTTCCGGCGGTTCGCCGACCGGGTGAGGGAAGCCTCCGGGGGGATTCCGATAGGGGTGAAGATGTCGGCCCAGCACATCGAAGACGACATCGACGCCGCCCTGCGGGTGGGGGTGGACTACATCATCC
>JAPYOG010000012.1 GCA_028278785.1 Candidatus Poriferisocius anaerobius
GCCACGCCTCAGCGCGTTGTCTCGGCCAGCATTCCCGAGAGCGGGCCTGCTGGGCAAACTGCTCCCCAGCGGCAAACCATGCTTGCCGTCGCTGGGTTGGGAGTGTTCGCCAGTGGCCTTGGCTGGTTGTTGTGCCGGGCTCGACGCACAAGGCACCGCCGTTTGCCCAGCCACCGGATACCCCCGAGTCCCAGCGATGGGGCCATCCGCCTCGAGCAAGAACTGCGAGCCGCTTCCGACCCAGACGGCACCCTCCTGTTGGATGCAGCACTGCGGTTGATGTCCTCTCAGTTCGCCGACAGTCCTCCGCCGGAGATCATCGGGGTCAGCATGAACACCAGCAGCGTCTCCATCCACCTCGGCAGTCCCGCCGAGCCGCCCACGGGAGTCGATGCCAGCAGCGACAACACCGTCTGGAACCTTCTGAGAAGCCCGGCGACAGACCACCTGTTAGACGAAGCCAATGCAATACCGGCCCCACTCCCTACGCTGGTCACACTGGGAAAAGCAGATGACTCTGAATTTCTGTTGAATTTGGAGCACACGGCTGCCTTGGATCTGCAAGGAGACCGGGAAGTGATCGGCGAGATGTGCGCGGCGATGGCCGCACAGCTCGCCAGCAGCCACTTGGCCGACGACTTGACCGTGATATGCGTGGGCTTCGGCCAGGATCTCAGTGCATTTGAACGGGTCGAGTACGCACCAGATGTGATCTCGGCAATCAGGCGAATCGAGCGTCAGCAACGCCAAAACCAAGCTTTGCTTGGAAGTGGTGCTCCTCTCGCGGGCGCCGGAATCGGCTACCGCCAAGAGGGCTGGTCGCCCATTGTGGTGCT
Source organism: Candidatus Poriferisocius anaerobius (assembly GCA_028278785.1). Classification (GTDB taxonomy): domain Bacteria; phylum Actinomycetota; class Acidimicrobiia; order Acidimicrobiales; family Bin134; genus Poriferisocius; species Poriferisocius anaerobius. The sequence goes on from JAPYOG010000012.1 coordinate 837, forward strand.
AGCTCCCGAGCACTTGAGCGAAGACGAGGCATCCAGTCTTTTGACGGTGTCCGGCAACTCGGTGTGTGTGGTCGCCCACGGGCTGGAGGGTGCTGTGTGGACTGCGGAATTCGCCAACTATGGCCTGTTGCTGCAACCGATCGGACTGCGGCTGACGCCCCACGGACTCTCCTACGACGCGGTTGGCGCCGTCGCTGAATTGCTGGCTTGGGCCAACGCCGCCGACGCCGCAGCCTCCCCCGAGCATCAAGCACCGATCCCAAAGCCATTCGCCCGTGCCGCTGCGGCGACAGGCCCATTGAACAGCGATTCTGAGGGTCAGAGAGCCACTTTGGGCCCGCCTATCGAAATCCGGGTAATGGGAACTGTGGAGGCAGTTGGGATATCTCAGCCTTTCACTTCGCGAAGAGCTTTGGATTTGGTTGCCTACCTGGCGTTCCACCCCGTCGGAGCGGACCGAGACCAGCTCCGAACCCATATTTGGCCCCGAGATGCACCTCCGTCCGGCTCAGCGCTGTCGAATGCGCTGAGCCGAGCCCGCAAGGCGCTCGGGGCAAACGACCGCGGCGAGCAGTTTTTGCCTCGCATGAACTCCGAGGGGATCTACCGCTTGCGGCCAGAGGTGGGAACTGACGTCGACCGATTCGAAGCTCTCTTGGAAGCCGCCCGCCGCGAGACCGGCAGACAAAGTCGAGAGTTGCTCCAAGCCGCCCTTGGATTAGTGCGGGGCCCTGCGTTCACAGGCAGTCCAGCAGACATGTATCGGTGGGCTGATTTCGGATTGCGAACCAGGATTGATTGCCTGATCGATGCCGCAGCCCATGAATTGGCGGAGAGATGCCTAGAAGTGGGCGACAGCGACAGCGCCCGCGCGGCGACAATCACCAGCCTGTCGGCTGTGGGGCTGTGCGAGGAGTGCTACCGCTGGCGCCTGATGGCGGCGGCGGGCAACGCCACGGAGATGCGCCGAGTTATGAGCGAGTTGATGAGCCAGCTCAAGCAGGACAGCGACGAGCCGGAAGCCGATGGCCTGGTCGATCCCCGTATCTTGGAGCTGTACGAGGAGCTCATGGAGCAGGCAGGGCGACCAACCCCCAACAACGGGTTCTGGCGGTATCGGCAGTAGTCTGGGTGCCATGGCCGATGCCATTGAGCCGAAAGAAGGATCAAGCCCATCGCTTATGGGCTTGCCCGAAGACTGGCCCGACCAGGCCGCTGACGCGGTGGTCAACACCGTGGACAAAGTCCGCAGCGTCACGACCGGGCCAGTCGTTGGCGCCGGGCGGCTGCTGGCCTACGCGGCATTCGGCGTGTTCCCGTTGCTCATCGTGCTGGTCTTGGGAGTCATCGCTGCGGTTCGGGGTTTGGAGATTGCCACCGGGCAGACTTGGGCGGCCCACGGCATCTTGGGCCTTTTTTTCGTATCGCTGGGTGCCTTCGCCTGGTCGAAGCGGCCTTAGCGGCGTGTCGCGGGTCTCAGGCCATGGTTGAGCGAGACATCCGCAATGTGGTCATAATCGGTTCCGGTCCAGCGGGCTTGACTGCGGCGGTTTACTCGGCTCGAGCCAACTTGTCCCCCCTGGTCATCGAAGGCGAGCCGTCGTCCACCAGCGACCAACCCGGTGGCCAGCTTATGCTGACCACCGATGTGGAGAACTACCCTGGATTTCCCGAGGGGGTGCTGGGCCCGGAGTTGATGGTCAAGTTTCGCGCCCAGGCTCAGCGTTTCGGCGCAGAAATGATCGCCGAGAGGGTGACCAGGGTCGATTTCTCTGGCCCGCCCCACGGTGTGTGGGTGGGCGATCCCAACGCTTCCGAGCCCACTCACCGGGCCTGGGCAGTGATCGTGTCTACTGGGGCCCAGTCGCTGATGTTGGGATTGGAAGCCGAAGAGCGCCTTTTGGGCCACGGCCTGTCCACCTGTGCCACCTGCGATGGCTTCTTCTTCCGAGACCAGCACATTGCCGTGGTGGGCGGCGGCGATTCCGCCTTGGAGGAAGCCATCTTTTTGACACGTTTTGCATCAAAAGTTACGGTCATTCATCGAAGAGATGCGCTAAGAGCCTCTAAGATCATGCAAGATCGGGCTTTCGCCAACGATGGCATCGAGTTCTTGTGGAACAACGTGGTAACCGGCATATTGGGGGAAGACAAGCTCACCGGCGTCGAGGTACATAACACCGTGTCAGGCGAGAACTCAAAGCTGGACGTGACCGGTCTGTTCATAGCCATCGGCCATCGCCCCAACACCGATCTCTTCGAAGGCCAGCTCCAGCGCAAAGAGAACGGTTACTTGTTGACCGAGCCCGGCGCCAGCCGCACCGGTGTCGAGGGCGTTTTTGCCTGCGGGGATGCGCAGGACGACGTGTACCGCCAAGCAGTGACCGCTGCCGGTTCGGGCTGCATGGCAGCCATAGACGCTGAGCGGTGGTTGGAATCGACAGGACACGGTTAAGCGCCGAAACCGCTGATAGGCTGAAAACTACCCCGCCGCCGCCAACCGAAGGGATCCCAAAGATGGCTGAGAGCATCACAACGCTGACCAACCAGACTTTTGACGAGGTGATAGGCAGCGCGGAACTGCCAGTCGTGGTTGATTTTTGGGCTGAGTGGTGTGGCCCTTGCAAAATGATCGCCCCCATTCTCGACGAGATCGCAGCCGAGAAGTCTGGGGTGATCAGCGTAGCCAAACTCAATGTGGATGATGCCCAAGACGTGGCGTTGCGCTATCAGGTGATGAGCATTCCAACGCTGATCGTGTTCAAGAACGGAGAGCCAGCCAAGCGAATCGTAGGCGCCAAGGGCAAACAGCAGCTTCTTCAAGAAATCGGTGAAGTGGCCTTCTAGTGGTGTGTCTTGGGTTTATTCGCGCGTGTCCTGCTAGGCATCGCCGCCCCTCGCGGCGTTGCGCCTCCTTGCCGTACGCTGGGAGTATGGCTGCGGGGTTTGCCCTGACTCTGGCCGTGAACGGTGACTTCGATTCCTCTACTGCGGCCGCGGTCGCCGACTTTCAAGCCAGCCGAGGGCTCACAGTAGACGGCGTCTGCGGCCCCCACACCTGGGCAGCGCTGCAAGAGGCTAGCTGGGCACTCGGTGACCGAAACCTGTATTTGAACCAACCGATGCTGCGGGGCGACGATGTCGCAGAACTGCAACTAAGGCTCGGCTCACTGGGCTTTGACGCCGGCCGCGTGGACGGGATTTTCGGACAAGACACGGCCGATGCGGTGCAGGAGTTCCAGCTGAACAGCGGATTGGCGGTTGATGCCGTCTGCGACGAGGCGACCATGGCTTGTCTCACCCGCATGTCAGCTCGAGTAACGCCGGCCACAGTCGCGGCTGTGCGAGAGCGGGAGAAGCTCCAACGGGCGCCTCGGCATCTGACCAAGCGCCACATCATGGTCGCCTCCATCAGCACCATGGCCGCAGTTGCCGGAGAACTCTGCACCGGTTTGCGGCGGGCAGGGGCTGTGGTGAGCGAGGTTTGCGATTGGCCTGAGCTAGAGCGGGCCAACGAAGCCAACCGCCTGCAAGTGGACGTGTACCTCGGGCTGCTCCCCGCCCAAAACGCGGAGTGCCGTATCGCCTATTTCGCCACTGAGGGATTCATTTCTCCAGGCGGACAGCGCCTTTCCAGCATCCTGGGCCAGCGGCTCCCGGCTGCGTTGGGAACCGAAAAAGCCGATGTGATGGGAATGCGACTCCCGGTGCTTCGCCATACCCGCATGACTGCGGTCCAGTGCCTCATCGGACCCCCCGGCATTGTCCAGGCGCGTCTTTCCCCCATCGCTAGGGCCATCGAGGGATGCCTGGCCCGGTGGGTTGCCCAGCCGGCCTGATGGGTGGTGTGTTGCAGCAATAGCGCCGTGTTTCTGCAACACACCACTATGCCTGAAGCATCACCCGGTAGATCCTCTCTAGATCGTCTAGGTCCGCAAACTGAATGACGAGTTTTCCCTGGCCCTTGCCCAAAGACACATCGACTTTGGTGTCCAGGTGATCGCTCAACAAGCTCTCCAGCTCGAGCACCGCTGCTCCCCGATCGGCCGCACTGGGCTGCTCGGAAGGCGTCTTGCCTTTTCCGGCACCAGGGGTGCCGGCCTTTGCCGCGTCTTCCACCATTCGGACGGTCAAACCGTCTGCCACTGCCTTTTTCGCCAACCGGATCAGCTTCTTTTCGCTGCCTACGCCCAAAAGTGCCCGGGCGTGCCCTGCGGACAGCGAACCGGCCCTTACCATCTCCTTGACTTCCTCGGGAAGCTGCAACAGGCGCAGAGTGTTGGCCACAGCAGACCGACTGCGGCCGAGCCGTCTCGCCACTGCCTCCTGGGTGAAGTCGAACTCGTCGATCAGCCTTTGGAATGAGACGGCCTGCTCGATGGCGTCTAAGTCCTCGCGAAGCAAGTTCTCCAACAAGGCCTGCTCAAGAGCATCAGCATCTTCAGCGGTCCGGACAACCGCTGGAATCCGCTCCAATCCGGCTTGCCGGGCAGCCCGGCACCGGCGTTCTCCGGCAATCAGCTCGTATTTTCCGTCAGGACGGGGGCGAACCAGCACCGGTTGGAGCACACCCACCTCGCGAATCGATTCCGTCAACATGTTGAGCGCCGCTTGGTCGAAGTTGTCGCGCGGTTGGTACGGGTTCACAGCGATGGCTTCAAGGGGAAGCTCCAGGTATGAAGAGGCTTGGGCACCACCCTCTTTTGTTGCTGGTTCAGCAATCAGGGCACTGAGTCCTCTACCCAGCCCCGGCGAACGCGCCATTTGCCACCTCCTTGGCTAGCTCGCGGTAGGCCAGGGCGCCCCGCGAATTCGGATGTGTCACGATGACCGGCGCCCCGAAGGAAGGGGCCTCGGCCAAGCGAATGTTCCTGGGGATCACCTGATGGCAGACTTTGTCGCCGAAGTAGCTCCGGATCTCGGTGGCCACCTGCGCTGAGAGCTTGGTGCGACCGTCGAACATGACCAAAACGATTAGGGATATCTCCAGTTCGCGATTCAGGCTGCTGCGAACCAAATCGACGTTCCGCATAAGCTGGCCCAGGCCCTCCAAGGCGTAGTACTCGCATTGGATGGGAACCATCACCTCTCGAGCCGCGGCAAGAGCGTTGACCGTGAGGAGGCCCAGCGATGGCGGGCAGTCGACAAACACATAGTCGAAATCCCCGTCCACCGTACACAGGGCAGAATCCAGCCGCCGCTCCCGGCTGAATGCCGGCACCAGCTCGATTTCTGCGCCGGCGAGGTCCAGGGTAGACGGTGAGACCCAAAGGTTGTCGACCTGGGTGGCAACGATGCTGTCGCTCATGCTGCCGTTTTGCAGGAGGACGTCATAGGTGGAGACCGCGCCGGAGTAGGGGTCGATTCCAAGCCCTGTGGTTGCATTGGCCTGGGGATCCAGATCGACGACAAGCACGCGCTGGCCGATCTCGGCCAGGCAGGCGGCGAGGTTCACGGTCGTTGTTGTTTTTCCAACGCCGCCTTTTTGATTGGCAACCGCGATCATGCGGCATGAGCTCGGCTGCGCTGGTTCTAAGTTCGACATTTGAGCAATTCTCTCTTACTCTGAGGCCCGCATCAAGCATTCCTGCTCGATGTTTCATGTGAAACATCGCCCTGGCCGATTCACCGGCGGATCCCCAGGCGGGTGGTTCGATGGAAATGGGGCGGGGA
>JAPYOG010000120.1 GCA_028278785.1 Candidatus Poriferisocius anaerobius
GGTGGACACCCCGCACTCAGCGCACTCCGGAACGCCTTCGCCATAGGATGCGCCGCATTGAAAGCACCAGACCATCGCGACCATGGTTTCAGATCACCGGGCCGGAAACAGAAACCGCGCGGAAGATGCCCGCACCAGATCACCGGGCCGGAAACAGAAACCGCGCGGAAGATGCCCGCAGAGGATGAAGCTGGCGTCGGTGCGGCGCTACGGTTGGGCAACGTGAGCGCATCGCCTGAGACCCCCGACCGCAACCTGGCGATGGAGTTGGTCAGAGTAACCGAAGTGGCGGCTCTGGCCGCCTCCCGATGGATGGGCCGGGGCGACAAGGAAGGCGCCGACGGGGCTGCGGTGGAGGCCATGAGGATCCTGCTGCAAACCGTGCAAATGGACGGCCTGGTGGTGATCGGAGAGGGCGAGAAAGACGAAGCTCCCATGCTCTACAACAGAGAGCGGGTCGGAGACGGATCGCCCCCGGAATGCGACGTGGCGGTCGACCCGATCGACGGCACCACGCTCACCTCTCTGGGCCGGGGCAACGCCCTGTCGGTGATAGCGGTTTCCGACCGGGGGACCATGTTCAACCCCGGACCGTGCGTGTACATGGAGAAGATCGCCTACAGCCCCGAGTGCATAGGCTTCGGCATCTCTTTGGACAACACGCCTACCGAGAATCTGGAGTTGGTGGCCACAGCCAAGCGCAAGTCGGTGAAGGACGTGACGGCCGTGATCCTCGACCGCGATCGCCACTCGGAGCTGATCGCCGAAGTGCGCGAGACCGGCGCCCGCATCCGCCTCATCCCCGATGGCGATGTGGCTGCGGCCATCTCCGCCGCCTGGCCCCGATCTGGCGCCGATATCCTGTTCGGGATCGGAGGCACACCTGAGGGCGTTATCGCCGCGGCCGCCCTCAAATGCATGGGCGGAGAGCTGCTCGGCCGGCTCTGGCCCCGCAATGATCGGGAGCGCAAGGATGCCGAGAAGCTGGGCCGCGATGTGACCGCACAGCTCACCGCCGACGACTTGGTCCAGGGCGACAACTGCTTCTTCGCCGCCACCGGCATCACCGACGGCGACCTGCTCGAGGGCGTCCGATTCAGCAAGGAGCACGCCAGCACCCAATCGCTGGTGATGCGATCCAAGTCGGGCACCGTGCGGCTGGTAAACGCCGATCACCAGCTTGAGAAGCTGAACAGTTTTTCAGCCGTCAAGTTCGGGTAGAACCAGGGCATAGGTGCAGACGACTTGAAGTCAGCGTTTTCAGCCGTCAAGTTCGGGTAGAGCTCCCGGGCCCGGTTACGGGCTGCCCTCGTCGGGCCATCTGCGGCGGGCGGACCAGCCGATGGCCGACCGGCGCAGACGGCGTGGGGCCATGCCCGACATCGCGGCTAAAACCCGGTTCAGGCGCCCGGTAACCACCTCCGGCCGCAACCGGGCAGCGGCGCCCAGCGCCTCAGCGGCCACCTCTTCGGCGCTCTGCCACCCCACCGACGGCCACCGGTCGAGATCCCACCGCCCCCGCTCGTGGAACTCGGTGCGGGTCAATCCGGGGAGAACGGTGGTGACCACCACCCCGGTGCCCTTCAACTCCTCATACAGCGCCTCGCCGAGGCTCGTAATGAGCGCCTTGGTGGCGGCGTAGACCGCAGTCATGGGCAATCCCTGGAGCGAGGCCATCGACGAGACGAGGATCACCTGGCCGCGACCTCGGGCAACCATGGGTTTCAGGGCGGCGTGGGTCAGCCGAACCAGCGCGGTGACGTTCAAATCGATGGTCTCGCTCACCTCTTGGGCGTCTTGGATGTGGAATGGCCCCTCGTATCCCAAGCCGGCGTTGTTGACCAGCAGATCGACGGGCGCCCCCGCGGAGGCCAGCCTCGCCTCGACTGCGGCTAGGAACTCTGAGTCGCACAAGTCTGCCTCGAACACTTCCACGTTCGGCCCGCTGCCGCCGGCGCGCAGATGTGCGGCCAGCTCGTCCAACCGCTCGCCGCTTCGGGCCACCAGAACCAGATCCACCCCGGATGCGGCCAACTGCCGGGCGATCTCCCGGCCGATCCCCGACGACGCCCCCGTGACCAGCGCCCGCTCCCACCGCGGCGTGCGGGGGAATAGATGCTGCAAGGTCAGCTGATTCGGCGGTTGCGGTCGGCCCAATAGGGCTCGCGGAGCCGGTACTTCTGGAGCTTGCCGGTGGCGGTGCGGGCCAATTCGCTGCGGAACTCCACCGAGGTGGGGCACTTGTAGTGGGCGATGCGGCTGCGGCAATGCTCGATCAGCTCGGCTTCGGTAGCCGATTCCCCGGAAACCAGCACAACCAGGGCTTTCACGGTTTCGCCCCACTTCTCGTCGGGCACCCCGATAACGGCCGCCTCCGCCACCGCCCGGTGTGAGAACAGCGCGTCCTCCACCTCGATGGACGACACGTTCTCGCCGCCGGAGATGATCACGTCCTTCTTGCGGTCTGAGAGGCTCAGATACCCCTCCTCGTCGATATACCCGCCGTCTCCTGTATGGAACCAGCCTCCGGCCAGCGCCTCAGCCGAGGCCTCGGGCTGCTCCCAATACCCCTCCATGACGTGGTTGCCCCGGGCCAGCACCTCGCCGCTGTCGTCCACGGCCAGCGAGACGCCCAGCGCGGGCACGCCCTGGCGCGACAGCTTGGCCGCCCGCTCAGCCGGGCTCAGGTGATCCCACTCGGCCCGGCCGCGGTTGACGGTGAGAAACGGCGCTGTCTCGGTGAGTCCGTAGAGCTGCATGAACTCCCAACCCAGCTCGGTCTCCATCCGCTCGATGGACCGAGTGGGCGGCGGGGCGCCTGCCACCGTCATCCGAACCCGGCCCGAGCCGGGAACCTCGCCCTGCCACTGCTGGGCCGCGTCCAGCACCATGGACACCACCGCCGGCGCCCCGCACAGATAGGTGACGCCGTGGCGGTCGACCCGGCGGAGGATCTCGGCGCCGTCCACCTTGCGCATCACTATGTGGCGTCCGCCGGCGCCGGACACGGCGTAGGGCATTCCCCACCCGTTGCAGTGGAACATGGGCAGAGTGTGCAGATACACGTCCCGGTCGCTGACACCGGCCGTCCACCCGAACGTTGCGGCGTTGAGCCACAAGGAGCGGTGGGTCATCTGCACCCCCTTGGGGCGGGCCGTGGTGCCCGACGTGTAGTTGATGGTGGCAGTGGCGTCCTCGTCGGGCGCCCACGCCTGCGGCTCGGCGCCGAACCGGAAGAGGGCGTCGTCGGAGTCCCGTCCCAGCACATAGCGGTGGCGGCACTCGACCCCAGCCAGAGCGTCGTCCAACTCGGGGTCGATCAGCAGCATCTCCGCCCCGCAGTGCTCCACTATGTAGCCCACCTCCTCCTTGTTGAGCCGGAAATTGATCGGCACGCAGACCCTGCCGTACCCGCTGACCCCGAACAGGGAGACCATCAGCCGGGCCGCGTTGTGGGACACGACGGCAACCCGCTGGCCGAAGCCGACGCCGTGCTCGTCCAATGCAGCAGCCTGGGCCCGGGCCAGCTCTGCTATCCGGGCGTAGGTCAGCTCCCCCCAATCCTCAGCAGGCTGATCGGGCTCGTCCACGATGCCCACTCGATTGCCGTACACCGCCTCGGCCCGGTCGAGGAAGTCCCTCAGGTTCAGAGCTGCTTTCACACCCCCACCGTATCCATCTTGAGGCGCCATTGTCGGCATGGAGGGATTGTCGGCATGGAGGGTTGTCAGGGCAAAAAGGCTGCGCCCCCGGCCCCAACACGGGTTCGCCCTTCAAGGACCGTACAATCTCGGCTGTGACGATTGCGCGGGTTCTGGGTGTGCTCGGCAAGACCGTCATCGCCATCGGAATCATCATCTTGTTGTTCGCGGTCTTCCAGCTCTGGGGCACCGGCATCCTCGAGGCCCGATCCCAGCAGGATCTGGGCAACGACTTCGATGAGCTGCTGGAAGCCTCCAGCGCCATCCAACCGGCGCCCGCACCGCCAGCCCGCGCAACCACGCCGGCCTCGCCCGACACTCCAGGCGCCGCGCCCGAACCCGCCGCAAACACGGCGCCCTCGCCCGCCGAGGGGCCAACTCCCAGCCCGGCCGCGGCGCCCTCGCCCGCCGAGGGGCCAACTCCCAGCCCAACCTGGCTGGCCATGCTCTACCGAGGCGAGGGATCGGCCATCGCCCGGATGCAGATTCCCCGCATCGGCCTGGACAAGACCGTGGTGGAGGGGGTGAGGGTCGGCGATCTGCGCAAGGGCCCAGGGCACTACCCCACCACCCCGCTGCCCGGCCAGGCCGGCAACGCGGCCATCGCCGGGCATCGCACAACCTACGGCGCCCCTTTCGGAGACATCCACAAGCTGCTGCCCGGAGACGAGATCTCGGTCGCCACGATCCAGGGACAGTTCACCTACACGGTGGTGGCCCAGGGCGATGGCCACGGGCATCTCATCGTGCCGCCCACCGCGGTGGAGGTCCTGGATCAAGACTTCTCCGATCACCCCAACCGCCTCACCCTGACCGCCTGCCACCCCAGGGGATCGGCCCGCCAGCGGATCATCGTGGTGGCCGAGCTGAGGGACGAGGGCATGCTGCCCGCCGCCTCTGCCGGACTGCCTCAGGTCTCCGACTACGTGGCGGTCAAGGAGGTGGT
>JAPYOG010000121.1 GCA_028278785.1 Candidatus Poriferisocius anaerobius
CCTACCCGCCCGACGGAAACCGCCTACCGGCGCTTGCGCTTGCGAGGGCGGGGGGGGATGGCCGTGCCCAGCGGCGCGGAAGAGGGACGGCGGGTCGGGCTTGCGTCCGACAACGCCGCAGGCGCCGGCTTCTCATCTGCCGATGCGTCCTCCACCTCGTGCGCCGTGGCGCCCCTAGACCGGGCCCGGGCCTCCAGGCGCTCGCGCAGCTCCGCATGCTCGGGCTGGCGTTCCTTGAGCCACGCGGCCGCGGGGGCGGCAACGAACAGCGACGAATAGGTGCCCACCAACAGCCCGATGAGCAGGGCAACCGCGAACTCGGCCAGGGTGACCGCCCCCAGCACCAGCGTGCCGACTATGAGCATCGACAGCACCGGCAGCACCGATGTGACGGTTGTGTTCACCGACCGCAGCAAAACGGTATTGAGGGCCGAGTTCATGATCCGCGTGTACGTGGCCCGCCCCACCAGGGCGGAGCGGCGCTGGTAGTCGCGGTTCTTGTCGAACACCACCAGCGTGTCGTACAGGGAGTAGCCCATGATGGTGAGGAAGGCGATAACGGTGGCCGGGGTGACCTCAAACTGGAACAGGGCGTAGATGCCGACGGTGATACCGATGTCGTGGGCCACGGCCACAAGGGCGGCCACAGCCATCCGCCACTCCTGCGTCAGCGTGATGTAGATGGCCACGACGATGAAGAACACGATGAGCGCCCGTATGGCCTTGTCGGTGATCTCGCTGCCCCACGATGCGCTGATGGAGTTGAAGCTGATGTCGTCGACGGTCTGGCCGGTGAGGGCGGCCAGCGCCGAGGAGACCCGGACCACGCTGGATTCATCGGTGGCGTCCAACTCGGCGCGTACTCGGATCACGTCGCCGCCGACGAACTGGATCTTGGCGTCAGCCTGGCCCACGGCCCGCAGCGCGTCGCGCACATCGGCGGTGGACACATCCGGCGCCGACGTCTCCCATACCGTGCCGCCCTCGAACTCGATGCCCAGGTTCACGCCTCGCACCAACAGCGCCCCGACGCTGATGAGGATCAGCGCAGCGGACACCCGCAGGGTCGTCTTCCACGCCTTGGGGAAGCTCACGCTGGTCTGGTTGCGCAACAGGCGCTGGAGGCGGCTCATGGCTCGGTGCTCCCGGAGGCCATGGCCTCTTGTCTGGTGGGGAGGCCCAGACGGTGGGGGTGGGCCATCAAGCTGGACGACCGGGACATGAGATGGGCACACGGCCGCAGGAAGAAGTAAGTGGCCACCAGGTCGAGCACCGAGGCCAGGCCCAGCATGAGGGCGAAGCCCCTGACCGAGCCGGCCGAGAGCCAGTACAAGATGACCGCGGCGATGAGGGAGGCGAAGTTGGCCCTGAAGATGGTCCAGAACGCGGCCAGAAAGGACACCTCCAGCGAGGAGCGCAATGCCCGACCGGTGGCCACATCTTCTTTGAGATGCTCGAAGTAGACCACGTTGGAGTCGAGCGACACGCCGATCGACACGATGAGGCCTGTAACCCCGGCCAACGTCAGGGCAAGATCCTGGGTTTCGCCCAGCCAGGCCACGATCACCCACAGCAGTGTGGCCGAGATGCCCAGGCTCAACATGGCGACCACGCCCAAAAGCCGGTACATGGCGACCATGAACAAGAACACCAGCGCCAGCCCGACGATGCCAGCTATGACCCCGGCCCGCAGGGAGTCGCCCCCGATGGTGGCCGACACCGCCCGGCTGGTGCTGTCGCTCTGGGGGTCGGTGGGGTCCTGGAACTCGATGGGCAGCGCGCCGTAGCGCAGCACCAGCGCCAAGTCGTCGGCCTCATCCTCGGAGAAGTCCCCGGATATAACTACCTGGCCGTCGAAATTCGGGGTCTGTACAGTTGGCGCCGACCGCACATTGCCGTCCACCACAATGGCGAGCTGGCCGAGCCCGGCGCCGCCGGGCGGGCAGTATGGAGTGCCGTTGTAGCACTCGGCGGCCATGGCATCGAATTTGTCAGCCCCATCGTCGCCGTCTTTGAAAGTGGCGTCTACCACGAACCGGTTCCGAAAGGAGCTGTCAGCGCTGGAAAGCCCGGCGCCGGTGAGCACCGACGGCCCCAGCAGGAGTCTGCGCTCGATATTGCCGTCATTGTCGCGCAGGGGCAGCACCACGAAACGGTCCAACAGGTCGTCTGCCGGCTCTGTGGTGGGCAGGCCGAGGGTGTTGACATCGGTGGGGCAAGGCGCCAGGCCGCGCTCATCCAGCACAGGCAGCGGCAGATCGGCCGCCGGGGCTTCGATCGCCACGTCTTCAGCCAGATCCTCATCGGCAATCGAGAGGGAAACCGGCTCGGCAGTGAGGTTGTCGGCGCAGACCGGTCGGAAGCGCAGCTCGGCGGTCTGGCCCACCACGTCGATGGCCCGCTGCTGATCGCTGATGCCGGGAAGCTGCACCACCACTCGGCCGCCTTGCCGGGTCACATCGGGCTCGGCCACCCCGAAGCCGTCGATGCGGTCGCGGATGATGTTGACAGCGGTGTCCAAGTCGCCCTCGGTGATCTCCGCAGAGCGCTCGGGATCATCCACCGGCACCAGCACCACCTCGACCCCGCCTTTGAGGTCGAGCCCCAGAAGGGGCCGGTTGCCGACGGCCAGCGAGGCCGCTAGCAGCCCCCCGGCTGCGGCCACGATGACGATGAGGGAGACCAGCGTTCGGCGGCTCATTGACGTTGGGGGAAGGGGCTAGTCGCCGCTCATCAGAGGGCCTTGGCCCTGCTCGTCATCCACGTCGGCGTACACCACCTTGTTGGCGATGGTCTCGCGGCTGATCTTGATCTCCACTCCATCGGCTATCTCGATGAACACGGTGCCGCCGTCGAAATCGGTGACCATCCCGTACAAGCCGGATGCTGTGACCACCTCGTCGCCCACATCCAGGGAGTCGAGCAGCGCCCGATGCTCGCGCGCCTTGCGCTGCTGGGGGCGCACCATGAGGAAGTACATGGCGACGAGCATCACAAGCAAAAGCGGGACTATATTCAAGGCA
>JAPYOG010000122.1 GCA_028278785.1 Candidatus Poriferisocius anaerobius
CCGTCCACCCCGAAGGTGTTGTTGTTGACCGTGGTCTCGATCTGGAAGATCTTCACCCCGGCGTCGCGCAGCACCTTGCCCATGCGCCAGTTGGAGGCGTGCAGCTCGGAGCGGTGCTGGTCCATGAACGAGCGGGACTCCTGCATCGTCTTCACGTTGTGGTGGTGGCGAAGCCCCTGGTAGCCGGCCAGGCCGGTGGCGGTGCTCTTGTGGCCGCCGTCCATAGCCACCAGGTTGATGTTCACGTACACCACCAGGTCGCTCTCCGCGGCCCGCTTGGAGAACTGCACCTCCTCGCCGTGGGGGGTGGTGCCCAGCAGCACCATGCCGTCGGGGTCCTCGGCGTCGTGGTTGTAGAGGCATCCCGAGGGGGCGAAAGCGTCGTAGGTCCGGTCGCCCACCGCGTGGCGCAGCTCGTCCTCGGTCATGCGCCGGTGCAGGGCCAGCGCGGCGATGATGTGGACGTCGTCCACCCCGGCCGCCGCGGCCATATCCAGCACCTGCTCGATCACCATCTGGCGGATGTCGGGGCGGCGCATGGGGGGCAGCGGCAGCGAGATGTCGTCGAAGGCGATGGTGAGCTTCATGCCCGGCCTTAGCTGGGCGGGCAGCGGATCCTGGTCGATGGGGTTGAGCAGCGCCCGGCGGATGGCGCCCTCGGGATCGGCGAGGCCCAGCAGCGGCTCGGCCGGGTAGATCACCCGGCTGCGCCCCGCGGGGAGCTTCTCGGTGCGGAAGCCCTCGCCGTGGTGGAACAGGATCGGCGGGGTGGAGCGGTCTACCTCCAGCACCATGCCCGGACGGGGAGTGGGTCGGACCCGGTCCTTCATGCCGGGTTCCTCCATCCCTGAAGGGGTCTGACGGGCTGCATCGCTGAATCCTTCATGACGCCTTCCGGGATCCGATGGGCAGCAGCTTACGGGGGCCGCCGGGGGCCTTGTCGAAGTACTCGATGAGCCAGCCCCGCTTGCGGGCCAGCATGGCCAGCTTGGGCTCGGGGTTCACCGCCACGGGGTAGCCCACCGCCTCCAGCATGGCCAGGTCGCTGGCCGAGTCGGCATAGGCCACCGACTCCGACATGAGCAGCCCCTCGGCGTTGGCGAAGTCCCGCAGCACCTCGGCCCGGGACTCGCTGGTGGGGGGCACTGCGGCTAGCTGGCCGGTGTAGGCGCCGTGGGCCTGGGCCAGCTCGGCGCACACGATGTGGTCGAACAGCGGGCGCAGCGGCGCCACGATGAAGTCCAGCGCCCCGGTGATGAGCACGGTGGTGTGCCCGGCGGCCCGGTGCCGGCGCACCCGGCGGATGGCGGCCGGGTAGGACTGGGTCAAGATCAGGTCGCTGAACATCTCGCCGGAGTCATCGGCCATCTGCTCTATCGGCGCACCCTGATAGCGGCGGTAGAAATGGCGGAGGAAGTCGCTGCGGTCGCGGTGGTCCAGCGCCAGAAGCGAAGGGGCCTCCAGCAGGATCTTGGCCACCAGCCGGGCCCGCTCGTCGGTTGGCAGCCGCCGGGTGGCCAGCCAGCCGTAGGCCATGACCACGTTGGCGGCGATGACGGTGTTCTCCAGGTCGAATGCCGCCATATGCCGGTCGGGGGAGAGCACCTGGGCTCGCTGGCGGTCTTTGCGGGACGGCCCTGAGCGCTCCGACGGAGCGGTCTTGACCCGGCCCTGGGCCACCACGGTGGGCAGATGGATGTCGGTCACGTAGTGGGGCCAGTCGATGATGCGGGGGTCGAAGCAGTACAGATCCTTGTCGTCGTCGTCCAGGCTGTCCCACAGCTCCAGCAGACGGCTCACGCCGAACAGGGCCTCGCACTCGGTGTAGGCCCCGTAGAGCTCCACATAGCCCAGCGCCCGCTCCACTTGCTCCCGGCGCTCGTCGAGGTCGGCGGTGATCTCGGCCTGGCGGCCCCGGATGGGCAGCCGTCCCAGCACCCGCTCACCGGCATTCAGCCCCGTCCGCAGCCGCTTGAGCTGGCGGACCACCCGGCCCCGGCCCGGATAGGTCCAGTTGGGCGGGGGGATCGGCTGGTCGCGGTCGTCGTAGATTGGGTTCTTGCTGAACCAGCCGTGGGCCAGGTCCACAAGCTGGTTCAGCCGGAACGGGTTGACCGCGCCCGAAGCCACCTGGATGACCGGCTGGTCGGGGTCATGGCCCCGGGCGGCCACCGCGCAGATGGCCGCGGCCACCAGGTCCACCGGGATCACGTCCAGAACCCCCTGGGGGATGCCGGGGAAGTCGGTGAGCAGCCCCCGCCCGTAGCCGATGATGATGGGCTCGGCCATGCGGAAGCCCCGGATCCACCCCGGGAAGGGCTCGGAGTAGGCAGACTCGATGATCGACGGCCGCACGGTGGACACCTTCAAGTCGCCCTTGATCTCCGCCACTGCGGTCTCGGCCAGCGCCTTGGTGAAGGCGTAGGCGTCGGGGAACCCGAGCGAGGCGGCCCGCGACCGGCCCGCTTCCACCATCTGGTCGTGGACCCAGCGGCTGCGGAGCTGCTCGGTCTTGGCCGCCAGCGCCGGGGTGCCGGCCGCGCCCAACTCGTGGCGGGCACGGCTGCGGAACTCCTCCAGGCGGGCGGGGTCGCGGCTCTCGGTCTCGGTGGTTATGCGCCTACGGCGGCTGGCCTCGGCCTCGTCCTGCCACGACACCGGCACGTACGTGGGGCCGTCGGCCAGGGGCTCCTCGGGGGCGTTGCCCCGGCGGCTGCCGGCCACATAGCAGGTGGAGACCGCGATGAAGTGGGGAGACGCTCCCAGATCGTTGAGCATCTGCACCAGTCGGACCGGCCCCATGAGGTTGACTTCCACCGCGGTGTCCAGCGGATTGTCGAACGCCACCGCTGCGGCCGAGTGGATGACGATGTCGCAGCCGGCGATCAGCTCCCGTCCGGCGTCGTCCAATCCCAGGCCGTCCACGCCCACGTCCCCGGCCACGCCGGTGATCCGCTCCCGGCAGAGCCGCTCCAACTCATCGGTGCCCAGATGGCCGCGCAGCCGGTCGAACACGTCGTTGCGGGTGATCTCCCGCCGGATGCGCTGCTCGACCCCGCGGCGGCCGGGCCGCACCAGAAGCACCAGCTCCACATCGGGCACGCAGCGCAGCAGCCGCTCCACGAGAGCGGTGCCCAGAAAACCGGTCGTGCCGGTGATCGCCAGCCGCTTGCCGGTCAGCGCATCAGAGATCACCGCAGTGTTCTACCAAATCCAGAGCGATTTCCCCAGCCCGCCGGCCGCCGTCGATGGTCGAATCGCGCGTTCGCGGGCCATCATCTCAGTGTTCGGTGCGGTGGAGTCGGCGGCGCCGCTCATAGCGCTCGACGGCCAGTTCGACCAGTGTCTCGACGAGCTGCGGGTAGGCGAGACCGGTTGCCTGCCACAGCTTGGGGTACATGCTGATGGGGGTGAAACCGGGAATAGTGTTGATTTCGCTGAGCAGCATCCCCCGGCCATCGGGTTCGTGGAGGAAGTCCACACGGGCCATGCCCTCGCACCTCAGGGCGCGGTAGGCGATCAAGGCCAGGCGTTGGGCCTCTCGGGCGGCAGCCTCGGTGATCTGGGCGGGAACCACCAGCTTGGCGCCACCGGCGAGGTACTTGTCGGCGTAGTCGTAGAACTCGGCGCCGGGCACGATCTCGCCGGGAACTGAGGCCTCTGGGTCTTGGTTGCCCAATACGGCCACCTCGATCTCCTGGCCGGCGACGGCTTCCTCGATTATCAGCGTTTCGTCATATTCGCCAGCCAGCTCCAGCGCGTGGGCCATGTCGGATTCGGTGGCAACCCGGCTCACCCCCACAGAGGAGCCCATGTTGGCCGGCTTCACGAACAGCGGCAGTCCCAGCTCGGAGATCGCCGCCTCCGCCACGGCCACGGCGTTGGCGCTGGCCGCCACCGCTTGATGCCGGCATTGGGGGAGTCCGTGCCGGGCGCACACCAGCTTGGCCATGGCTTTGTCCATGCACACCGCCGAGGCCAGCACCCCCGACCCCACATAGGGCACGTCGGCCACCTCCAGCAGGCCCTGAACGGTGCCGTCCTCGCCCATAGGGCCGTGCAACAGGGGGAACACCACCGTGTCGGGCTCGGCGAAGACCGCTGTCGGGTCCACGCGGAGGCCGGCTGCGTCCAACCGGTCGGGGAGGGGATCGGCAAGCTCGGCCAGCCGCCACTGCCCTGATCGGGTGATGCCCAGCGCCAGCACCTCGAAGCGGGTCTTGTCGGCCGCGGCGGCCACATGGCGAGCCGAGACGCATGACACGTCGTGCTCGGCCGACCGGCCGCCGAAAAGCAGCACCAACCGGGTGCGGGTTCCCACAGGGCGACATTGTACCCGGGGACGCGAAATCCCACGACACACCGCTAAGTGGGAGACTAGGGGGATGAGGCTCATGGCGTCGGAGGCGGCCTTGGCGGCAGGGGGCCGCCTGACAGGTCCAGACGCCGAGTTGTCCGGGGTGTCCATCGACTCCCGCACTGTGGCAGCGGGAGAGCTGTTCGTGCCGGTGGTGGCCGAGCGAGACGGCCACGACTTCATCGACGACGCCCTGGCCGCGGGAGCAGCCGCCTATCTCACTGCAATGCCGCCTCGGGGAGCCACGGCGGTAGTGGTGGACGACACCGCCACCGCCCTGGCTGAGCTGGGCCGCTTCGCCCGCAGCAAGTTCGACGGCCCGGTGTTGGGCATCACCGGCTCGGTTGGCAAGACCTCGGTGAAGGACATGGTTGCCGCAGCTATTGGAGCTGACCGACCGACCCATGCCAGTCCGATGTCGTTCAACAACGAGCTGGGGGTGCCGCTCACCTTGCTCAACTGCCCCGAGGGTGCCGAGGCGGTGGTGGTAGAGATGGGGGCTCGGGGCATGGGCCATATCGCCTGGCTCTGCTCACTGGCTCAGCCCACCGTGGGTGTTGTGACCACCGTCGGGGCGGCCCACACCGAGTTGTTCGGGAGCGTGGAGGCCGTGGCCGAGGCCAAGGGCGAGTTAGTGGAGTCTCTGGACCGGTCAGGTGTCGCGGTGCTGAACGCCGACCAGCCCCTAGTGGCGGCTATGGCGAGTCGGACCGAGGCCGCGGTGCTGACTTTCGGCCGTATTGCGGGTGATATTCGTGCTTCTGGGGTGAGCTTGGGCGATGGGCTGTGCCCTCGATTCCGGCTGGAGACACCCAATGGGCAGGCCGATGTGGCTTTGGCGGCGTGCGGGGAGCACATGGTTGACAATGCGCTGGCCGCGGCGGCGGCCGCGTCGGCAGTCGGAGTGGGGGTGGAAGAAATCGCCGCCGGACTGGGGTCGGCCCAGCTGTCGCCGTGGCGCATGGAGGTGACCGAGCTGGCGTCGGGGGCAGTGCTCATCAACGACGCCTACAACGCCAACCCCATGTCTATGGCCGCCGGACTGCGCTCGCTGGCCGCCGTGGACCGACCCCGCCGAGTGGCGGTGTTGGGGGTCATGGCCGAGCTGGGGGACCGGGCCGCCGCCGAACATGCCGCTATTGGCGTCTTGGCCCGCGAGCTGAGCATCGAGGTCATCTCGGTGGCCACCGCCGATTATGGGTTGCCCCCTGTGGACGATGCCTCCGCGGCGGTGGCAGCACTTGGCCGACTCGAAGGCGACACCGCCGTGCTCGTCAAGGCCAGCCGGGCCGCTGGCCTGGAGGCGGTGGCCGCGGCGTTGTCCAAGAGCTGAGACGCAAGCTGCCCGCGGTTGTCGCAAGCGGGGGTACTGTGGCGGGTTTGGCGGCAGCGGAGGAGGCGCAGATGGATTTTCGGGAGCGGTCGGTGCAGGAGTGGGCCGCGGCGGTGAGCGCCAGGGAGGTGTCGGCCCGGGAGATGGTCGAGGCGTCGCTGGCGGCCATCGAGGCTCAAAGGGAGCTGAACGCCTTCGTGGCCACCGACCCTGAGCGGTCGCTGGCCGAGGCCGATGCAATCGATGCCCGGCTGGCCTCAGGCGACGAGGCCGGGCCGCTGGCCGGCATTCCGTTCGGGGTCAAGGATCTGGAGGACGCCGCCGGATATGTGACCACCCATGGTTCGTTCCTGCATCGCGACGACCCCCCGGCGGAGGCCGACAGCATTCTGGTGGAGCGCCTGCGGGCCGCGGGCGGCGTGGTGATGGGCAAGACCAACACCCCCGAGTTCGGCTGGACCGGCGACACCTACAACCCCGTGTTCGGCGCGACGGGCAATCCGTGGAACCCGAAGCGCTCCCCGGGCGGGTCGTCAGGGGGTGCCGCGGCCGCGCTCGTCGCCGGCATGGTGCCGCTGTGTACCGCTTCCGACGCTGGCGGCTCCATCCGCATTCCCGCGGCGGGCTGCGGATTCAGCGGGTTCAAGGCCAGCCTGGGCCGGGTGCCGGTGGAAGGGGCCTGCCGGCTCTGGCCCCTCTTAGCCCACGGGCCGATGGCGCTTCGGACGGCCGACATCGCCTTCGTTCAAGATCTGGTGATGGGGCCGTCGCCCCGCGACCTCAACTCGCTGCCCCGCCCTGGCCGGTCATGGCGGCGGGCGCTGGACGAGGACTGGCAGCCTGAGCGGGCGGTGTGGTGCCCGTCGCCCGACGGCAAGCCGTCCGACTCAGAAGTGGTGGCGGTGTGCGAGGCCGCGGTGTCGCGGATGGAGGCGGCCGGCGTGGTGGTGGAAGTGCGGGAAGAGGCCCTGTTCAACGACCCGATATGGG
The DNA here is from genome assembly GCA_028278785.1 of Candidatus Poriferisocius anaerobius. Taxonomy (GTDB): domain Bacteria; phylum Actinomycetota; class Acidimicrobiia; order Acidimicrobiales; family Bin134; genus Poriferisocius; species Poriferisocius anaerobius. Next base: position 6,681 of record JAPYOG010000122.1, read on the forward strand.
AGTACGTGCTGTTGTCGGCCAACGCTGTGTCGGGCGAGCTGAGCGAGCTGGCCCCAGAGCAGATGGAGCAGATCACCCCCGGTCTGCGCTACTACCTCGGGCTGTCCGCCAAACCCGAAGTGGCCGATTTCAACCGGGCGCTCGACGCCGTCTGCGCCATGTCCGAGACCCTGAGCGGTGTGCTGGCGAACGCCGACCTGCTCCTCACCCCCACTGTGGCCGGCCATTTTCCCGAGTGCGGGGGCCAGGGGCTGGTCAACGGGAAGCTCGTCGACAGCTGGATCCGCCACACCTACCCCTACAACCTGACCCGCTTGCCGGCGGGCAGCGTCAGGGCCGGGTTCACAGCCGACGCCATGCCGGTGGGCCTCCAAGTGGTGGGCCCCCAACTCGGCGACGTGCGGGTTCTCCAAGCCATGGCCTTCTGCGAACAGGTGTTCGCGCCCCCGCGCTGGCCCGGTTCGGCTTGAGCGCGGAGACCGGCCAATCTCCTCGCCCCGGCGAGGCGGCCTGCGCTATCGTGAGTCGCCCCGGACCGTTAGCTCAGATGGCCAGAGCGCTCGCCTCACACGCGAGAGGTCACTGGTTCAAGTCCAGTACGGTCCACTCCGGCGGTAGAAGCTCTGGCAGCGGTGGCAGCGACACCGGCAGCGACACCGGGGTCGGCGGTTCTGGCGCCGGCCACGGCCGGGGCTGGCAGGCCCATTGAGACCAGGGTTCATGCCCCATGGCGTCTTCGTAGAATCGAACGAACTTGGCCGCTTGCAGGTTGGTGGCGGGGTCGGTCAGGTCGACATCGCTCCCGTTGTGGGAGAGGATCGACCACTCCGGCCTGCTCCATCCGGTCAACCAGCCCTCGTTGATCTGCATCAGCCCCACGGAATCCACCCCCCATTCCTCGGTGAAGCGGGCTTGGGCTACGCCTCGGGACTCGCACGCCATGACCGACAGGACGTCTTCGACTTCTTCCTCGGGGAAGATCTGGACGACGAGGGGTCGCCACTGCTCCACTTGGATGCGGATGGCGTCATCAGACGCGGCGCCAGCGGCCGCGGCAGGTGGGGAAGGCTGCGGTGCGGTCGGGCCGGTGTCAAGGCTGTCGAGTCGGCCCATGGTGACGGCGCAGGCGATGCAGCACAGCGTGATAAAGCCTAGAAGGCGAATAGGTCGCATGGTTTCGGTGTTTGGGCGCCAAAACGGCAAGCATTCGAAAGCGGCAGGATTGCACGCCGATCAGCTTCTCTGCCGCTGACCGGCTACCACAACGCGCTTCAACGTTCTTGTAGCGTCCGATTCCTTTCGGGGATGCCCGCCCTGGCTCTGACGAGAGCCACCCGACGAGAGCCACCCTTGTGAAATTACAAGGTTAGGAACAACATACTAGACAGAAGGGCCACAGGCATGGCAAGGGGAATCATCTGCGGCTAGCGGCTGAGCAGCATGGCGGCGACCACCAGGGCGATTCCCAGCAGCTCCCGAATGCTGGGTACCTGGGTCAAAGCGACCAGACCCACCAATGCCGCGGTGGCGGGAAGCAGGGCTTGCAGGAGGGCGAATCGGTGCTGGGCTATGCGCTTCATCACCAACTGGTCGATCCCATAGGGGATGGCGTTGGACAAGAGGCCGGTTGCCAAGGCCAAAAGCAGCACCATCGGCGACTCCAAGGCCGGCCCCAACTCGGGCGCGCCGAATCCGCTTATGGCGGCCGCTCCGGCCAGCATGCCCACGCCGAGCCCGTCGATCGCCGCCGGGCTGTGGGCCACCCGGTGGCCAAGCACGATGTAGCCAGCCCAGAACAGCCCGGCCAGCAGAGCGAACCCCACCCCTCGCATCGTGCCCTCGGCTTCGACTCCAGCCAGCACGACCACGCCCGCTGCGGCCAGCAGCAGCGAAGCGCCCGAGCGCAGGGTGCGGGCGCCCGCTGCGGCCACCAGGATCGGGCCTGTGAACTCGATGGCCACCGCGTTGCCCAGCGGCAGCTCTTCGATTGCAAGGTAGATCGACAGGTTCATGGCGGCCAGTGCCATTCCAAAAGCCGACGCCCACGCCAAGTCTCCCGCCTTCCAGCGGTGCTGCCAGGAGCGCCGCAGCAGGATTATCATCGCCGCTGCGCCCAGCACTCTCAGCAGCGCCACCCCCGCGGGGGCCATATCCTCGAACAGGCGCACCGCCACTGCTGCGCCCAAGTACTGCGAAACCGCCCCCACCATGAACAGCGGTTCGGGAGCGACCGACTCCGATGCGGAAAGGCGGGACATGGGGGTCTTCTGCCGGCGGGGTTACTCCGCGGAGGCGTTGCGGCCGGCGTGGGCGCCGGGGTTCGCCCCCATCCCCAGCACCGCCAAGTCGGCCTGCGGATCCCACTGTGTGCTCATAGCGGCAATCTACCCATCAACGCGTTGGCGGTGGACTTCGTGCCGGTCAAGGATTAAGGGCATGAGCAGCGCTGGCAGCCCCCAAGGCGATGAGCCCGGCGAGCGCGGCGATTTCATCCGCAACCTGATCCGCCAAAACCTTGCCGACGGCACCTTTGGCGGTCGGGTGCAGACCCGCTTCCCACCAGAGCCCAACGGCTTCCTCCACATCGGCCACGCCAAGTCGATCTGCTTGAACTTTGATTTGGCCGCTGAGTTCGGCGGCACCTGCAACCTCCGGTTCGACGACACCAACCCCGAGACCGAGCGAGCCGACTATGCGGCTGCGATAGAAGAGGACGTCAGATGGCTGGGCTACCGATCCGATCGGGGCGCCCTGTATGCCTCCGACTACTTCGATCAGCTCTACCGGTGGGCCGAAGACCTGATCCGGGCCGGGCTGGCCTATGTGGACGATCAGGATGCCGAGGCCATCTCCGAGAACCGGGGGAGTTTCACCGAGCCGGGCGCCGACAGCCCGTGGCGCAACCGCACCCCCGAGGAGAACCTGGATCTTTTCCGCCGGATGAGGGCGGGGGAGTTCGCCGACGGGGAGCGGGTGCTGCGGGCCCGCATCGACATGGCCCACGAGAACATGCTGATGCGCGATCCGGTGCTCTACCGCATACGCCACCGTGTACACCACCGCACCGGCGACCAGTGGTGCATCTACCCTACCTACGACTGGGCCCATGGCCAGAGCGACGCGGCCGAGGGAGTGACCAACTCCATCTGCACTCTGGAGTTCGACGCGCACCGCCCGCTTTACGACTGGTTCTTGGACCACCTCGACCTGCTCGGCGACCGGCCCCGCCAGACCGAGTTCGCCCGCTTGAACATCACCCACTCCGTGTTGTCCAAGCGCCGCCTGCTGCAACTCGTTGAAGAGGGCCATGTGGACGGGTGGGACGATCCCCGCATGCCCACCTTGCGCGGCCTCCGCCGCCGCGGTTTTCCGCCGAAGGCGATTCGGGAGTTCTGCCGCCACATCGGAGTGGCCCGGGTGGACGGCACCGTGGAGGTGGAGCTGTTGGAGTCGTTCGCCCGCCGGGAGCTGAACCAGACAGCGGTGCGCCGGATGGCGGTGCTCAACCCGCTGCGCCTGGTCATCGAGAACTATCCCGAGGGCCAGGTGGAGATGCGGGAGGCGGACAACAACCCCGAGGATCCCTCCGCGGGCGCTCGGAAGGCGCCGTTCTCCAGGGAGCTCTACATCGAGCGGGACGACTTCATGCTCGACCCGCCTGCCAAGTTCTACCGGCTCTCACCAGGCCGGGAGGTGCGACTGCGGTCGGGCTACTTCGTTACCTGCACAGGTGTGGAAACCGACGCGGACGGCAACGTGGCCGAGGTGCGCTGCACCTACGATCCCGAGACTGGGTCGGGCCAGGCGCCCGACGGCCGCAAGGTGAGGGCCACAATCCACTGGGTGTCGGCCGCTCACGCCGGCGAGGGCCGGGCCGTGCTCTATGAGCGCCTGTTCGCCGACCCCCATCCCGGTGCCGACGGCGCCGATCCCATGGAGTCGCTCAACTCCGACTCCGCGCGGCTCATCGGAAACGCCCGTTTCGAGCCGGCCATGGCCGATATCGCCCCTGGCCAAGTCGTGCAGTTCGAGCGCCTCGGCTATTTCGCCCGCGACCCCGACACCCCGGACCTGTTCCATCGCACCGTCGGCCTTCGAGACGAGTGGGCCCGCATCCAAAAGCGCCAGTCAGCTAGATAGGGGTGGCTAGTTAAGGTTCCCCCCAGCGGCGGATCCAGGACTCCCGACCGGATATTCGACACCGCAGCCGCAGGCATGCGATGAGTCAACCGCTCA
>JAPYOG010000123.1 GCA_028278785.1 Candidatus Poriferisocius anaerobius
GCCAACCGCTCCGTCGAGCCCGTGCAGCACCAGGTGTCGGATGGGCCGGTAGAGCTCGACGAGAAGACCTTGGAGCGGCGCCGGGGCCGCCGCCGCAAAGGGCGCCCGGTGGGCCGCTACATGATGCTTGTCCAAGTCCGCCCTGAGGCCACCCAGATTGCGATCTTGGAGGGCCGGGCACTGATCGAGCACTACATATCCCGCCCCGCCGACGATGTGGGCCAGATCCACGGCAACATCTACATGGGCCGGGTGCAGAACGTGCTGCCGGGCATGGAAGCGGCCTTCGTGGACATCGGCACGCCGAAGAACGCGGTGCTTTACCGGGGCGATTTGGTGTTCGACTCTGACGACCTCGACACCTCCGGCGGCGCACCCCGCATCGAGAACCTGCTCGAGCCCCGCCAGACCGTCATGTGCCAGGTCACCAAGAATCCCATCGCCCACAAGGGGGCGCGGTTGACCCAGGAGGTCTCGCTGCCGGGCCGGTTCGTGGTGCTGGTGCCCAACTCCAAAACCTACGGCATCTCCAAGCGCCTCCCCGACAAGGAGCGCAAACGGCTCCGCAAGGTGCTCGACCGGTGCAAGCCCGAAGAGCACGGGATTATCGTGCGGACCGCGGCCGAGAAGATCACCACCCAAGAACTGGAGCGCGACGTGAAGCGCCTGGTGTCCCAATGGGAGCAGATCCACGCGCTGTCGAAGAGGGTCAAGGTGCCCGGATTGCTCTACCGGGAGCCGGAGATGGCGGTCCGGGTGATCCGGGAGGAGTTCAACCAGGACTTCCGCTCCGTCCACATAGACGATCGCCACCTGTTCGACGAGGTACACGACTATGTGTCCAGTGTGGCCCCCGAGCTCGAGGAGCGGCTTGAGTTCTACGATGCCGAGAAGGAGCACCTGAGCCTTCTGGAGCGACACCATGTCCACGAGCAGTTCGTCAAGGCCTTGGACAAGAAGGTCTGGCTTCCCGGGGGCGGTTCGCTCATCATCGAGAACACCGAGGCGCTCACCGTGATCGATGTGAACACCGGCAAGAACGTCGGCAGCTCCAACCTGGAGGAGACGGTGTTCCGCAACAACCTGGAGGCAGCCCAGGAGATACCCCGGCAGCTCAGGCTGCGCGACATCGGGGGGATCATCGTGATCGACTTCGTGGACATGGAGAGGCGAGCCAACCGCGACGAGGTCATGAAGGTGTTCAAAGAGTCGCTGGCCTGGGACAAGACCCGCACCCAGGTTCTGGACATCTCCGATTTGGGGCTGGTTGAGATGACCCGCAAGCGGATCGGCGAGGGCTTGCTGGAGTCGTGCTCAAAGGTGTGCCCCACCTGTGAGGGGCGGGGGCTGGAGCTGGACGGCCAGCTCATCTCCAAGAGTTGACAATCTCCAAGAGTTGGCATCTGTCCGGAAATCCGAGTGGGGGCTCAACGGTTGGGGTCGGCAGCCGTTGATCCGTCTAGAATGGGCAGCCAGACCTGTCGGCAAATAGTGAGCGAGGCGCAAGCAGGTGTATGCCGTCATCCGCACAGGCGGAAAGCAGTACAAGGTTGAAGAGGGCCAGACGCTGGATGTGGAGTTGCTGGGCGAGGCCGGCGCGGAGGTGGAGCTGTCGCCGATTCTGCTGGTGGACGGCGACTCTGTGTCCGCCACTCCCGAGCAGTTGGGCGGGGTCTCGGTGACCGCTACGGTGGTCGAATCGGTCAAAGAGCGCAAGATCCGCGGGTTCACTTACAAGAACAAGAGCAATCAGCGTCGAAGGTGGGGTCACCGCCAGCAGAAGTCCAGGATTCGGATCACGGCGATCTCGGCCCCGGCCGAGGGCTGAGAGGAGCGATAGATGTCCAAGACCAAAGGCGGCGGCTCAACTCGAAACGGCCGCGACTCCAACCCCAAGCGCCTCGGGGTGAAGGTGTTCGACGGCACCCGGGTGGCCGCGGGATCGATCATCGTCCGCCAGCGGGGAACCCGCATCCATCCTGGTGAGAACGTCGCACGAGGCCGTGACGACACTCTGTTCGCCACCGCCCACGGGCGGGTCAAGTTCGGCCATCGGCGGCGCCGCAAGCTCGTCGACGTCATCGCCGACTGAGCGCTGGTTCGCGGTTGCCCGCCTGCCAGCCCCGGTCTGTGCGGATTGGCCGGCCATGACCCAGTTCGTCGATGAGTGCGGCTTGAATGTTCGGGGCGGCGACGGTGGCGCTGGCTGCGTGTCGTTCCGCCGAGAAGCCCATGTGGCCAAAGGCGGTCCCGACGGGGGCGACGGGGGCAGCGGCGGCGACGTCTGGCTGGTTGCCGACCACAACGTGGCCTCCCTGATCGCGTTCAAGGACCACCCCCACCGGCGGGCTGCCAACGGGCGCCACGGTCAGGGCAAGCGCCGCCACGGGGCATCTGGCGAGGATGCCCTCGTGCATGTCCCGGTGGGTACCGCGGTGAGGGATCAAGGCGGCGAGCTGCTCGCCGACCTGGCCGTGGCAGGGGTCAGGTGGCAGGCCGCCGGTGGGG
>JAPYOG010000124.1 GCA_028278785.1 Candidatus Poriferisocius anaerobius
GAGGGCGGTATACGACGTGTTCGCCGCGCTGCCCGACGTGCCCATCGTGGGGGTCGGGGGGATCGCGTCTGGCGCCGATGCCGTGGAGATGATGATGGCCGGGGCCAGCGCGGTCCAGGTCGGCACGGCTACGTTCGCCGATCCCCGGGCGCCGGCCAAGGTGCTCGCAGGGCTCGCCCGCTGGTGCGCGGATCGGGGTGTTCGCAGCGTGGGCGAGCTGATAGGGGCGGCCCATGCATGACGCCGGACCAGCCGCCCCCGATCCCCGCCTCGCCATCGCCCTGGACGTCGGCGACCTGGATCTGGCCTGCTTGATGGCTGACGCCGTTAGTCCGTGGATGGGTGTGTCCAAAGTCGGCCTGGAGCTGTTCGCCGCCGCCGGGCCGCAAGCAGTAGCGGCCATGGCCGAGCGGGGGTTCGAGGTGTTCGCCGACCTCAAATTCCTCGACATCCCCACCACGGTGGGCCGAGCCGCGGCCCGTGTGGGCCGAACCGGGGTTCGCTGGCTGACCGTTCACGCCTGCGGCGGGATCGACATTCTGCGAGCCGGTGTGGAGGGTTTGGCCGAGGGCAGCGGCGGCACGGCCCAGGTTCTGGGCGTGACGGTTTTGACCAGTGAGAGCGACCGGTCCCGGGGCGTTCTCCAAGAGCGGGTGGCGCTGGCCCGCGACGCCGGCTGCGGCGGCGTGATCTGCTCGGCTGCCGACATCGAGGCGGTCAAGGAGACAGCCCCCGAACTGGCTTTGGTGGTGCCCGGCATCCGCCTGCCGGGTTCGAGCCACGATGACCAAGCCTCAGTGTCCACCCCCGAGTCGGCCATCAAAGCCGGGGCTTCCATCCTGGTGATCGGCCGAACCGTGACCGCGGGGATCCGGGGCGTTCAGGTCGGCTCTGCGCGCCTGCCCGAAGCGCTTGAGGACATGGCCGACAGGGCGCGGACGGTGGCGGCCGGCATTTGATCGGGAAATCCGCAACAGGAGTGCAAGCCGGAACTACAATGATGTAATGGCAAAACCACCACAACTAACAGCTGAGCAGCGCCAGGCGGCGCTGGCCAAGGCTGCCGAAGTTCGCCGCAGGCGGGCAGAAGTGAAAGCCAAGCTAAAGATGAGGTCGATTTCGCTTTCCGATCTGCTCCGGCAGGCGGAGACCGACGAGGTTGTCGCCGGCACCAAAGTGCTGGCCGTCTTGGAGTCTCTCCCCGGCACGGGCAAGGTTCGGGCTCGCAAGATCATGCACGAGATCGGCATTGCCGAGAGTCGCCGCATTCGCGGGCTGGGCGACCAGCAGCGGGCCGCGTTGCTCGAGCGCTGCGACGGCTAGACAGCCCACCGCTGATCGTTGTCTTGTCTGGCCCCGGCGGGGTCGGCAAGGGAGCCATCGCGTCTGCCCTTATAGCTGTTGACCCGCGATTGTGGCTGAGCCGTTCGTGGACCACCCGTGAGCGGCGACCAGGCGAGGACGAGAGCGCCTATGTGTTCGCAGACGAAGCCGAGTTTCGCCGCAAGATCGCCGAGAACGGCTTTGTGGAGTGGGCTGAGGTCGCCGGGAACCTCTACGGAACTCCCCAGCCCCGCCCTCCTGCGGGCTGCGACGTCTTGTTGGAAATCGACGTCCAGGGAGCGGCGCTTGTGCGGCAAAGCCATCCCGAAGCGCTGTGCATCTTCGTCGAGGCGCCCTCGCCGGAGGAGCAGGAGTCCCGCTTGCGGCGAAGGGGCGACCCCGAGAACCACATCGCCAAGCGACTGGCTCTGGCCGACTCTGAGCGAGTCCTGGCCTATGGGCTCAATGCGGTCCGCGTGGTGAACGACACCCTCGAGGAAACGGTGGCAGCCATCGCCGCCATCATCGGGGACGCCCGCAGTGCGGGCTGACGATGACGATTCTGTCACCGAGCCCTGATATCATTTGCCCGCTCTCCCGGGTTTTTTGGGTTGAGGGCTGTATAGAAGAAGGCAGATAGAAGAAGGCAGCAGAAGATGACCGAACAGCACGACACCATGATGTCCCCCACTATCGAGGATCTCCTGGGGCGCACCGACTCCAAGTTCCGTCTGGTGACCCTGGGGGCGCTTCGGGCGTGCCAGATCAACTCCTACTTCGGACAGCTCGGCGAGGGGCTGGGGGCCATGGTGCCCCCCCAGGTTCTCACCGTGTCCCGCAAGCCCCTCTCCATCGCGTTCGAGGAAATCGCCTCGGACAAGATCATCGCTGTCGACCCTCCCGAAGCCTCCCAAGAAGCTGTTTCGCCCGACGCCATGATCCCCTCCGGCGAAGCCGGTTCGGGGCAAGCCGAGTCCGACGGAGGCGATATCGGCGAAGCTGGTCTGGGCGAGGCCAATCTACACTCTGCGTCCTGAACTGCCCATGACCTCGGTCGCCGGCAAGCGCATCGTGCTTGGAGTGAGCGGCGGCATCGCGGCGTACAAGGCGGTGGAGGTGTGCCGGCGGCTGATGGACGGAGGCGCTCATGTCGTGCCGGTGCTCACCAAAGGCGCAACCCGGTTCGTGGGGCGCACCACGTTCGACGCCCTGGCCTCCGAGCCGGCCCGCATGAGCCTGTTCGACGAAGACGGTCCCATTCCCCACACCGCCTTGGGCCGGAATGCGGACTGCGTGGTGGTGGCCCCGGCAACCGCCCGGGTCATCGGCGCCTACGCCGCCGGTATCAGCTCCGACCTCCTGACCGCCACGCTCATAGCCACCCGGGCCCCGGTAGTGATCTGCCCGGCCATGCACACCGAGATGTGGGAGCACCCCGCAGTAGTAGACAACATCGCCACCCTGGCAGGGCGCGGGGTACACATCGTGGGGCCGGAATCGGGCCGGCTGGCCGGAGGCGACGAGGGCGCCGGGCGCCTCAGCTCGCCTGAGCGGATCGCAGACGAGGTGGGCCGGATCCTCGCGGGCGGCGCACCCGGCGACATGGCCGGCCTGTCGGTGGTGGTCACCGCCGGGGGCACCCGAGAGCCGATAGACCCGGTGCGCTTCATTGCCAACCGCTCCTCGGGCAAGCAGGGCTACGCCTTTGCCGAGGAGGCGGCTTGTCGAGGCGCCGAGGTGACCGTCATCTCCACCATCGACCGGCCCGCTCCCGCCGGCGCCAGGATGGTGAGGGTCGGCACGGCCGAGGAGATGGCCTCGGCCGCCGCAGCCGAGGCGGGAGGGGCTGACGTGGTCGTCATGGCGGCGGCGGTGGCCGACTTCCGGCCCGCCGCCCCTGCGGGCGTGAAGCTGAAAAGGCGCGACGGAGTGCCTGCGATCACGCTGGAACCCACCCCCGACATCTTGGCTTCGCTGGGGTCGTCGAAGCCCGGGGGCCAGATCCTGGTGGGGTTCGCCGCGGAGACCTGCGATGTGGCGGCCAACGCCGCGGCCAAGCTGCGCGACAAGGGCGCCGACTACATCGTGGCCAATGACGTGGCGGCTGACCATGCCGGTTTCGCCCACGACACCAACGAGGTGCTGGTGCTGGCTTCCGACGGGCAGACCCACCAGATTGGCCTGCGCTCGAAGCGCCAGGTGGCCCGAGCGGTTCTCGATCTGGTGGTGGCCGAACGCAACGCCCGAACCGAGGCCCGAGCCGGCAGCAAGGAGAGACAATGAGCGCAGGCGCCAACACCCGGTACCGCTTCACGTCGGAGTCGGTCACCGGCGGCCATCCCGACAAGATCGCCGATCAGATCTCCGACGGCGTGCTCGATGCCCTGCTCGAGGTGGACATTGGCAGCCGGGTGGCGTGCGAGACGCTGGTGACCACCGGGATGGTGGTGGTGGCGGGCGAGATCTCCACCCGCGGGTACATCGACATCCCCCGAGTCGTGCGCGACACCATCATCGGCATCGGCTACGACCGGGAGGACTACGGCTTCGACGGCAACACCTGCGGTGTCATGGTGTCGATCGACGACCAGTCGCCCGACATCATCCAGGGGGTGGACAGGCTCGACCCGCTGGAGCAGGGCGCCGGCGACCAGGGGATGATGTTCGGGTTCGCCTGCGACGAGACCCCGGAGCTGATGCCGCTGCCCATACACGTCGCCCACCGCATGGTGGAACGCCTGACCGAGGTCCGCCAAGCGGGCTCGATTCCCTATCTCCGCCCCGACGGCAAGAGCCAGGTGACGTTCGAGTACGAGGGGACCACGGCGGTGGCCTTGCGCACCGTGCTGATGTCGGCCCACCACCGCGACGGGATCGACCTCAACGAGATGCACCACGACATCAAAGAGCAGGTCATCGATCCCGTGGTGCCCGAGCAGTTCCGCGGCGACGACTACGAGGTGCTCGTGAACCCCACCGGCAGGTTCGTGCGGGGCGGGCCGGTGGCTGACGCCGGGCTCACCGGGCGCAAGATCATCGTCGACACCTACGGCGGCATGGCCCGCCACGGCGGAGGCGCCTTCTCGGGCAAAGACCCCAGCAAAGTGGATCGCTCGGCGGCCTACGCAGCCCGCTGGGTTGCCAAGAACGTGGTCGCCTCCGGCGCCGCCTCCCGCTGCGAGGTCCAGGTGTCGTATGCCATCGGCATCGCCCGCCCCGTGTCGGTGATGGTGGACACCTTCGGCACCGAGACGGTCGACCCGGCCAAGATCAGCCATCAGGTGAGCGAGATCTTCGACCTGCGGCCCGCGGCGATCATACGGGATCTGGATTTGCTCCGGCCCGTCTATGGCAACACCGCGGCCTACGGCCACTTCGGACGCAGCCCGGAGAGCGTGTTCACCTGGGAGCGGGCCGACCGGGTGGACGACCTCCGCTCTGCTCTGGGGCTCTCGTCCGTTTGAACGTCCAGGTCCTCGTCGACGTCATCGGCATCGACAAGGAGTTCGCCTACGCAGTTCCCGAGGGCTGGGACGACGATCCCCGCTTCGGGGTGGGAGCCATGGTTCGGGTGGTTCTGCACGGCCGCCGGGTGGGCGGCTGGATCACCGAGGTGGGCGTGGAAGCTCCCGAGGCGGTGTCGCCCGCCCCGCTGTCCAAGCTGAGCAGCCGCGGCCCGGCGCCCGCTCTCTTCGGATTGTGCAGTTGGGCCGCCTGGCGCTGGGCGGGGCGGCGAGTTCATTTCCTGCGCGCGGCATCGCCTCCTCGGATGGTGGCAGAGCTTCCCCGGCCCCAGCGGTCTCGGCTGGCGGTCCCGGGCGACTACGCCGACCTCTTCGAGGGAGACGGGTACACTCTGCGCGCCGGGCCATCCCACGACCCTCTGCCCGTGGCCGTCGCCGCGGCCGCCCGGGGGCAAGCGCTGATCTTGGCCCCCGACCACGGTCGGGCCGATGATCTGGCACGCCGGTTGAGACGCGCCGGCGCCTGGGCAGTGCGCCACCCCGATGGCTGGGCCGCGGCCTCAGCAGGGGCCACAGTGGTGGGAACCCTGTCGGCGGCATGGGCGCCCGCTCCCGATCTGGCTGCGGTCCTGGTGATCGACGAGCATGACGAGTCGTACCGCTCGGGTTCGGCGCCAACCTGGAGCGGCCGGGACGTGGCCGTGGAGCGGGCGCGCCGAGCCGGGGTGCCGTGTGTGATGCTGTCGCCGGTTCCGAGCCTGGAGGCGCTGCGCGCCCGCCCGCTCGTGCGGCCTGGCCGTGCGGCTGAGCGGGCGGCCTGGCCGCAAGCGGAGATAGTGGACCGCCGGCGCGAAGACCCGGCTCGGGCGGGGCTGTATTCCCCGGAGCTGGTGCGGGCGCTGCGAGGCGACCACCGGGTGGCCTGCGTGTTGAACCGATTGGGCAGGGCGCTGTTGCTGGCCTGCCGGGTGTGCGGCGAGTTGGCCGTTTGCACCGAGTGCGGCGCGTCGATGCGCCAAGACGAGGATGGGCGCCTGCGATGCCGGGGCGGTGGCCACCTTCGGCCCCAGGTGTGCGCGGAGTGCGGCGGCACCAGGATGAGGAACCTGCGGGCCGGGGTGAAAAGGGTGCGCGAGGAACTGGAGGCGCTGATCCGGTCTCCGGTGGCCGAGGTCACCGGCAGCGGCTGCGCCGGCCCGCCCACCGCCCGGGTGGTGGTGGGCACCGAGGCTGTGCTCCACATGGGGCGCCCTTTCGACACCGTGGCCTTCTTGGAGTTCGACCAGGAGTTGCTGGCGCCCCGATTCCGGGCTCGGGAGCAGGCCATGGCCCTCGTCGCCCGGGCCGGCCGGGTTGCGGGCCCCCGCGCCGCCGGCGGACGCATCCTGCTGCAAACCCGTCTGCCCGACCACCCCGTTGTCCAGGCAGCGCTTCGGGCCGACCCATCGCTTCTGGCCCGCTCTGAGCGAGACCGCCGCCAAGAGCTGGGCTTCCCGCCCTACGGCGCCATGGCAGCGGTGTCCGGGCCGGCGGCCGGCGAGTACATGGCCCGCTTGGGCAGCCCCCCGGGGGTCCGGGTCGCTGCCCACCCCGACGGCGAGTACTTCCTGCGCGCCCCCGACTACGACACCCTGTGCGATGCCCTGGCCTCAGTTGAGCGCCCCGGCGGGAGGTTCCGCATCGACGTCGACCCCGTCAGGGCCATCTAGTCTGCGCCCTAGCCTGCGCCAACCTGCAAGATCCGGTAGCCCCTGCGGGAGCCGAGCCGGGTGGAGGGCCAGCCTTGCCGGTTGAGCCACCGGGCCAGCGAATCGGCGCCCAGGTGCTTGTTCACCACCAGATAGGCCCGGCCCTCTTCGGCCAAGCGCCCCAGCCACTGGGCGAGCAACTCGTGGAGGGCGGCTTTGCCGATGCGGATGGGGGGATTGGAGTAGATGCGGGCGAAGCGGACGTCGGGGGGCACGCCGTCGGGAAGGCAGACCGCGGCGTCCGGCCGGCCATGGCGGTCCAGGTTTGCCCGGCAGAGCTCCAGCGCCCGGGGGTTCACATCGATGGCCCACAGCGGCGCCTGCGGCGCCCACTGGCCGAGCGCCACCGCTATTGGGCCGTAACCGCAGCCCAAGTCCAGCAACGGCCCGTGCTGAGGGGGTCGGGGCGCTTCGGCGAGGAGATATCGAGTGCCGAAATCGAGCTCGTCCGGCGAGAACACCCCCCGGTCGGTAGCCAGCTCCACATCCGCATCTCCCACCTGCAACGCAACGGCTCGCGGCCTCCGCCTCCCGCCCGGCGAGGTGCTGAAGTAATGCGAGTCGCCCACGGTTTCACGGTAATCTGAAGCAATGGCCCCGCTGCGGATACGGGTGTATGGAGACCCGGTGCTTCGGCGTGTGGCCGAAGATGTCGACAAGGTCGACGGGGCGATGGCCGATCTGTGCCGACAGATGCTCACCGCCATGTACGAAGCCCCCGGGATCGGGTTGGCCGCTCCCCAAGTGGGGGTTTCGCAGCGGTTCTTCGTGTACGACTTCGGCGAGGGCCCCGGTGTTCTGGTCAACCCCGAGATCGCCGAGAGCGATGGCGAGTGGACATACAACGAGGGTTGCCTGTCGGTGCCCGAATTGTCTTGGGAGATCGTCCGGCCCCGCCGCATCCACCTGCGGGCCTATGACCTCGACGGGGGCGAGGTGGGCATCGAGGCCGAAGACCTCCAAGCCCGGCTCTTCCAGCACGAGATGGACCACCTCGAGGGAAAGATGCTGCTCGACTACCTAGACGAGGACCAGCGCCGGGAAGCCAAGCGCATCCTCCGCCGGCAGGCGATGGCCGCCCGGGGAGGCCCCCTTGGCCCCGGAGATGCCTTGACTCTGCCGTGACTCTGCTGTGACTCTGCCGTGACCAGCTCTTTTGGCGCCGCAGGGGTGGGAGCGCGGTGATCGACCCGCCGGGGGCGATCCGCCGGCTGGTCTATCTCGGCACCCCCCGCGAGTCGGTGCCGCTATTGGAAGCGCTTTGTGCCGCCGGCTTCGATGTGGCTCTGGTGGTCACCCGCCCCGACAAGCGCCGGGGGCGCAGGTCCCAGCCCACGCCCAGCCCGGTGAAGGCGGCGGCCCAGCGCCTGGGCATCCCCTTTGCCCATGATGTGGACGAGGCGGTGCATGCTGGGGC
>JAPYOG010000125.1 GCA_028278785.1 Candidatus Poriferisocius anaerobius
GGGGATTATGCAGATCAGCAACCACCGCGGCCAGCCTGTCGTTGCTCTGCGTCCGACGTTCCAAGTCCTCAAGAGTGAGACCCTGGCTGATGGCGGGGTCATCCAACGAGCGGTATGCCTGCGTGAGCAGCTCCCTGGAGGCGAACTGCTCGGAATCTGCCAATTGAAGCGCGGTGTCCAGGCACCAAAGACCGAAATCGGAGGGAGGCTTGCTCCGGTACAGAGCGTTGCAGCGCCAGTGCTGGTAAATCTCATACCGCTCGTTGGCTTCATTGCGCCTGATCCAAGTCAAGAAAACGGATTTCTGGGCCTCGGGACGGGCCTCTAGCCAATCTCTGATCCGCTCCGCCGCCTCGCTCCTGGCGGCCGGCCAAGCTCGCGGCGGACTAGCGGTAAGCGAGCGACTCGGGGAGCTCAGCCAGTCGAACAATCGGGCAGAGTCAAGCTCATCCCCCCACGCATCCAACCCCCGGTCGAGCAGGGCAAGGGGCAGATCACCGAAACCAGACTGATCCAGCGCTGAGAGGATCCGCGATCGGTCTTCACACAGGGAGTCCAGCAGTTCTGCAACGTGATCGTCGTTGGACTGCTCCAGGATGTCGTAACCCCAGAAGCGTAAAAGGCGTCCGCCATAGTTGGACCGGTTCGGGGGACGCACATAGCCCCATATCTCTGACGGAGGCAGGTGGGCTGGGTACAGGTGTCGCAGCAGGGTTCCGCAGAGGTCATCGTCAGGGTCGGATAGCGCACGCGTGCGGATGTCGTCGAGAAGCCGGAGCGCGGAGCGGGCTTCGTGGTCGTTGTCGGCGACCACGCGGAGGTACACCTCTAGCGCCAGCCGCCTTTTGTTGGGAGGCTGCTTGGGGTTGCGCACAATTGCCTCGGTGGCTGGCTCGAGGTCGTCCAATAAACACAAGCTGGAGCTTTCGGCAGCGGCGAGCACGGTCAAGACGAACTCCACGATCCGGTGTTCGTCACCTTCCGGGTTGGGTTCGGCAAGCAAACCCCTAATGGCAGATGCCGTGTCTGCCGCTACGAGCGACCGGAATGCCCAGGCGGTGGTGTCTCGGAAGCCTTCGCCCCGCCCGTCGCGCTGCTCGTGGCCGAGCAGCGGTCCAAGCGTGGCGAATCGGCCCAGGGATTCAAGCAGGCGCTTCTTCTCATCGACGGAAAAGCTGCCGATGTCCCCGTACAGGCCCACTCCCACGGGATCGGCGTTGATCAGCAAAGCCCGTGCCCTGGGGGAATGGGCCGCAAGCCAAGCCGACAGGCCCCGCAGGGTGGTGACGACCTGAGCATCGGTCGGCCTGCTCATCAGTGCCACCACCCTTGAGGCCGGCAGCCCATCGCGGATCAGCTTGGCGAGGTAGCGACCGGCCAGGAACTCCGCCAAGTGGCGGTGGGCAGGGCGGTGGCCGTGTTCGTCCTCAGCGGCGAACAGCCTTGTCCTCAGGGCTCGCTCCAAGCTCCCCCTGGGCGGCAAGTCGGGCAGCTCATCGAGAGAGTGAATCGGCACCAGCGTTTGGGGGTCAGCGTTAGGAGCAGAAGAGAATCCCGCAACGTCGGCGATCAGATGCAGGGCGCACAGGTAGCCTGCGGCATCCAAGACTGCATCTTCTGGTGACACCCCAGCGCCAATGCGATGCTCATCGTTTTGCTCTGCTGCCATTCGTCGGCAAGCCATCTCGAAGGTCGCCAGGCGGCTTTCCGGCCACTCGCCGCTGTTCGCCACCGCGTCGGCCAACAGCAGCAGCGTCTGCGGGTTGCCGAGCAGGCCGCTGAGGCCGCGTCGATCAGCCTCCTCCTTGAACTCCAGTCCATCGCTGGAAACCAGACGCATGCCCAGCAGTTCGGCAACGTCGTCGTCGCTGAGGGGATCAAGTCGCAGAACGGCAATCTGAGAGTCAGGAGAAACAGCCCCCAAGCTGTGCAGATCGTTGTCGCCGAGCCAATCGGCCTCTCGGCATGAAATACGGAACCTTGGTCGCCCAAGCTGGTCGAGCCGGCTGCGGACCTCATCCAAAGAAGACCGCATATCTGTGGCTCCGGCACGCATCTCGTCGAGCCCGTCGATGAAAAGGGTCTTGCCCTGCCACTCAGGATGGGAGTCCACCGAGAGGGTGATGAAGTCCCGGGCGCTGATGAAGACGGCTGTATCGCCTGCATCTCCCAGAGCCGCTTGCTCCCGCTTGAACTCAGTTGTTTTGCCGGAGCCGGGGTCGCCGAGCAGCACATAGGCAGACCGGTCCCGGAAGTGCCTGAGCGGTTCCGAGGCGTCAGCAGCGCCATTGGGGCCGACTTCGGTGCAGGTCCGGGCCGCGTAGGGGCTCATGGGGAATCGAACCAGTGGTCGGGGGGCAGGGTCAGGAACTCGCGGAGAGACACACCGGCATCTCCAACCACAACGGTGTTGACTGGTCCGCAACGGCCTTCGAACTCTTCCAGTCCCCTTGTGGCAACGGGGGCTTGACCGCTCTTGACCTCGACGCCGACGAGGTGCGGCCCTCGCTGGAGCACGAAATCCACCTCGTGCCCCTCGTCGCGCCAGTATTTGACCTCGGTCCTCGACGAAACAGCGTTCAACAGGTGAGCACCCACGCAGGTCTCCACCAGCCTGCCCCAGTGAGAGCGGTCGGCTCGAGCCTCATCGAAGCTGTAGCCGCAGACTGCTGACATGAGGGCTGTGTTAAACACATTCAACTTCGGGGTGGGGGCCTTGGCCGACGCCGGACGATTAGTGAACTTGGGCAACCCGGCGATCATGCCCACCCGGGCGAGGAGCTCCAGATACCGGGTGAGGGTGGTCGTGTTGCCCGCATCCTGGAGATGGCCCAGCAGCTTGTTGTACGAGACCTGTTGGCCGGAGTAGCGCGCCCCGAGATCGAAC
>JAPYOG010000126.1 GCA_028278785.1 Candidatus Poriferisocius anaerobius
GGTGTGGAAGGTTATGGCCCGCCTAGACAAGCACGACCGGCGGCGGCGCATCGCCAAACGGTGGCTGGCTGGAGCCACCCTGGCAGCGGCGACAGTGGTCTTTCGGAACCGCACCCGCCGCTAGTGGTGTGTCTTGGGTTTATTCGCGCGTGTCCTGCTAGGCATCGACGCCCCTCGCGGCGTTGCGCCTCCTTGCCGTACGCTGGGAGTATGGCTGCGTCGGCGCGCCTTGCGAGGCACGCCGCTGCCGTCGCAATCCACGGCGCTAAACCCAAGACACACCACTAGCAACCAAACGCTCTGTCTTTTTGCATTGCGGATGAATGCGTCTGGCACGATAGCCTTACTGCACCCCTGACTAAGGGCAGTGGCTCAATTGGTAGAGCACCGGTCTCCAAAACCGGCGGTTGGGGGTTCGAGTCCCTCCTGCCCTGCGTAAGCAGTTCCCCTCCCTCGTGCTGGCCGCACCGGAGTCACCATGACAGACATGAACAGACAGCAAAAGCGGATGGCCCAAAAGCAAGGCTTCGTCGACGAAGAAGGCGAACTGGTTCGCGACCGGCGCCAGCCCCGCAACCAGCCCCGGCCCGGCGAGGAGCGAGCGGGCCCGGTGCAGTTCCTGCGGGAGGTTCGCGGCGAGCTCCGCAAAGTGTCATGGCCCCGGCGCGAGGAAGTGGTCAACTACTCCATTGTGGTGCTTGTGGTGCTTGTGCTGCTCACCGCGGCCATCGGCCTGCTTGACTGGGGCTTCAGCGAGGCAATCTTGAAATTGTTCGATCGATGAACCCTGAGATAGGCAAGCAAGATGACTGACCTCTTCCCCACAAGCACGGACACACCGGTGCCCGAGGCCGACGCGGCCGAGGCTGCTGCGGCCCTGCTTCCCACTGGTCCAGGCCCCCAGGCCCCCTCGGAAACCGAAGACCGATCGGACGCGGGCGGGTTGGACCCGGCCTCGGCGACGGGTGGCGCAACCGAGGTTATCGACGCTGAAGAACTGGTCTATGAGAAGCCAGAAGAGGAGGCCCAAACCACGAGCCCTTACGACTTGCCCGGCAAGTGGTACGTGGTCCACACCCAATCGGGCTACGAGAACAAGGTGCAGCAGAACATCGAAGCCCGACGCCGGACGATGGGAGCGGAGAGCACCATCCACGACACCGTCATCCCCATGGAAGACGTGGTGGAGGTCAAGGGCGGCAAGAAAGTGACCACCAAGAAGAAGATGTTCCCCGGCTACTTGCTGGTTCGGGCCGATTTGAACGACGCCTCCTGGGACGTCATCCGCAACACCCCGGGCGTCACCGGTTTCGTGGGCCAGGGCCGTCGGGGCAGCAAGCCCAGCGCCCTGAAACGCAAGGACGTGGAGAACTTCCTCCAGGTCAAAACCGACGGCAAGCAGACAGCGCGCCGCACCAAGCCCCGCCTGCTGTATGAGGTGGGCGAGACCATCCGCGTCAAGGAAGGCCCATTCGCCGACTTCTCCGGTGAAGTTGCCGAGATCAACGAAGACCAGCTCAAGGTGAAGGTCTTGGTCAACATCTTCGGTCGGGAGACCCCGGTCGAACTCGAGTTCTCACAAGTCGCCAAGCTGTAGAGGAAAGATCATGGCCCCAAAGAAGAAGGTTGCAACCGTCATCAAGATCCAAATCCCGGCGGGCCAGGCCACGCCCGCCCCGCCCGTGGGCACCGCCCTCGGTCCACACGGTGTGGCCATCATGGACTTCTGTCGGGACTACAACGCCAGAACCGAGGACAAGCGGGGCCAGATCGTCCCGGTCGAGATCACGATCTACGAAGATCGGACGTTCTCGTTCATCACCAAGACCCCGCCCACCTCTTTTTTGATCCGGGAGGCAGCGGGCCTGGAGAAGGGCGCCATGGAGCCGGGTCGGGAGCGGGCCGGTTCCATCACCGACGAGCAGTGCGCCGAGATTGCCAAGGTCAAGATGCCCGACCTCAACACCGGCGACCTCGAGCAGGCCAAGTTGCAAGTGGCAGGCACAGCCCGCAGTATGGGCATCGCAGTGGAATAGCCGCTCGCCTATGAGTACCGCCGAGAAGTAATTGCCAACCCCCTGCCGGGACGACCTCGCCCGGCAGGCCGACAACACCGAGGGAGCCGACATGGCGAAAAAGGGCAAGCAATATCGCGACGCCGTCCAGCGCTACGACAAGCAGCACGCGCACACCGCCAAAGAGGGGGTGGAGCTGTCCAAAAGCCTGTCCTGTGCGAAGTTCGACGAGACGCTGGAGCTCGCAGCCCGGCTGGGGGTGGATCCCCGCAAGGCCGATCAGATGGTGCGGGGCACGGTCAGCCTGCCCTCGGGCACCGGAACCGAGGTTCGAGTGGCCGTGTTCGCCCAGGGCGAGGCCGCCCAGCAAGCCGGCGAGGCCGGTGCCGACATTGTGGGCGCCGACGATCTCGCCGGACAGGTGCAGGAGGGCAAGATGGACTTCGACGTGGCCATCGCCACCCCCGACATGATGCCGGTGGTGGGGAAGCTGGGGAAGATCCTCGGTCCCCGAGGGTTGATGCCCAACCCCAAGACCGGCACCGTGACCGAAGACGTGGGCCGAGCGGTAGGCGAGTTCAAGGCCGGAAAAGTGGAGTACCGCACCGACCGGCAGGGCAACGTGCATGTGCCGGTGGGCAAGATGAGCTTTGAGCCAGACGCCCTGGTGGCAAACATCCAGGCGGTGGTGGAAGAGCTGAACCGGGCCAGGCCCGCGGCGGTCAAGGGCCGCTACTTCCGCAAGATCACCATCTCATCCACAATGGGGCCCGGAGTCCGGCTCGACCCCGCCGACTTGGGGGTCAATCGCTGATCTGATAGATTGCACCGCTCACAACTGATCTATTTGCCGCAGACATCAGGCGCGGGATCCGACCCCGCTCAATCAGCTCCGGCTCCCTCCGACAGGGATGGACCCGAAGCGGCCTGACGAGGTGGACCCTCCTGAGACCATCGGAGCGGTCGCGTGTCTGCGGCGCCCCAGTGCTGGTTATCACGGAGGACTCGGCAAACACATGGAAAATCCCCGCCCCGAAAAGGTGGCCGTTGTAAATGAGGTGCGCGACCGCATCTCTGCCGCCGAAGCAGTGGTGATCACCGATTACCGCGGGCTGAATGTGCCGGCCTTGGCCCACCTCCGCAAACAGCTGCGCGAGGCCGGTGGCGAATACAAGGTGTACAAGAACACTCTGACCCGGTTCGCCGCCCGCGAGCTCGATCTGGACCTCGACGAAATCCTGGTCGGGCCCACCGCGTTGGCCTTTGTCGGCACCCGCGACGACGGCACCCCCGGCGATGCGGTGTCTTTGGCCAAAGCTCTGTGCCAATACGCCGATGACTCCAACTTCTTCTCCATCAAGGGAGGGGTGCTCGACGGCCAGGTGCTCTCAGCCGGCGACGTGAGCGCTTTGTCCAAGCTCGGGACACGCGTCGAGATCCTGTCGGAACTCCTGGGACTTCTCGAAGCCCCGCTGGCAGAGACGGCCGCCCTTCTCGAAGCCCCGCTGACAGAGACGGCCGGGCTGCTGGACGCCCTGCTGACAGAGATGGCCGGGCTGCTGGAGTCGTTGAGCCAAAAAGGCAGCGAGGCGGGTTGACCTGCCCACCGCAGAAACGGGCCGGCGCGAACACTGATTCACCACAAACCACCAGATAAAAGGAATAGAGGAACAGAAATGTCCAAGGTTGACGAGATTCTGGACTCCATAGGGTCCATGACCGTGCTTGAGCTGTCAGAGCTCAAAGAAGCGTTCAAGGAGCGCTTCAACGTGGAGGCGGCGGCCCCTGCCGCGGCCATGCCGATGATGATGGCTGCTCCCGGCGCCGACGCAGGCGGCGGAGACGCCGCTGAGGAGCAGACCGAATTCGACGTGATTCTGTCCAGCGCCGGCGACAAAAAGATCCAGGTGATCAAAGAGGTGCGCTCTCTCACCAACTTGGGCCTCAAAGACGCCAAGGAGCTGGTGGACAACGCTCCGAAGCCGGTTTTGGAGAAAGCCTCCAAGGAGGATGCCGACAAGGCCAAGGAGCTCATTGAGGCCGCCGGCGGCACCGTCGAGCTCAAGTAGCTAGCTAGCAGCGAGACCATGCCGGTTACGGCTTGAAAACCGCACTCGGAGCGCGTATCATACCTCACGACGTGTTTGCCTGTGTTTCTTCCCGCGCCTTCTCTCTAGCCGCGGCTACGTTTTCGGGATTCCCCTCTCCCGTTGATGTATAGGAACCCAAGCAGCCTGCCGGCGTTGCCCATCCACCCACATCATCTCAGGAGCTCACCTTGGCCCCCCGTTTGGCGACCCGTGACCGCTACTCCTTCGGAAACCTGGAGGAAGTCCTACCCCTGCCCGACCTCATCGCGGTGCAGAAGGAATCCTTCGAATGGTTCATCCGCCAGGGGTTGGCCGATGCCTTCCGCGATATCAGCCCCATCAAGGATTTCTCAGAAAATCTCCAACTCGACCTGGAGTTCGATCCCGACAACGAAGACCTGAACCCCGGCCCGCGCTGGGGCACCTCCGTGGACGAGTGCAAAGAGAAGGACATGACCTACTCCGCGCCCATCCTGGTGCAGGCCCGCTTCTCGAATCGCACCACCGGCGAGATCATCGAGCAGGTTGTGTTCCTGAGCGACTTCCCGGTGATGACGGACAAGGGAACGTTCATAGTGAACGGCACCGAGCGGGTGGTGGTATCGCAGCTTGTGCGCTCACCCGGTGTGATCTTCCAGCCCGGTGAGCGGTTCCGCCTCCGCAACCTGAGCAAACACCAGCTGGTCACCGGCACCATCCACCCCTATCGGGGAGAGTGGATCGAGTTCGACGTCGAGCACAAGCCGGGCCGCAATCCCACCGCAGGGGCCAGGGTGGCCCGCAAGCGGCGCATGAGCCTGTTCACCCTTCTGCGGGCATTGGGATACGACGAGGAGAACTCGCCCGGCTTCCTGGACCGGTTCGTCGCCCACTTCGATTTTCTGGCTGAGCAGTGGGAAAGCGACAAGCACCAGCACGCCACCAGAAACGATGCCCTGCTGGAGATCTACAAAAGGGCGCGGCCCGGCGAGCCGCAGTCGGTCGAAGCCGCCCGCAACTACTTCCACAACGCCTTCTTCGAGAACCGCCGATACGACCTGTCCCGGGTGGGCCGCTACAAGCTCGACCGCAAGCTCGGCCCGGAGCTCGACCGCATACAAGAGCTGTTCGGCATGGAGCTGGAGCGGCCAGAGCCCGACCAGCCCGTGCTGTCCCCGTCTGAGGTGCTGGCCACCTGCACCTACCTGCTGCACTTGGTGAAGTTCGAGCCGGGCTACCGCCTCGACGACCAAGACCACTTCGCCAACCGGCGTATCCGCTCGGTGGGCGAGTTGATCCAAAACCAGGTCCGCATCGGGCTGTCGCGCATGGAGCGCGTGGTTCGCGAGCGCATGACCACCCAGGACGTCGAAGCCATCACCCCCACATCTTTGATCAACAACCGCCCGGTGTCTGCGGCCATCAAGGAGTTCTTCGGCACCAGCCAGCTCTCCCAGTTCATGGACCAGGTGAACCCGCTGTCGGGGCTCACGCACCGCCGGCGCCTGTCGGCTTTGGGGCCTGGCGGGCTGTCCCGGGAGCGCGCCGGCTTTGAAGTGCGCGACGTCCACTTCTCGCATTACGGCCGGATGTGCCCCATCGAGACCCCTGAGGGCCCCAACATCGGTTTGATCGGCGCGCTGGCCTCCTACGGCCGGGTCAACGAATTCGGGTTCATCGAGTCGCCCTACCGGAAGGTGATCGACGGCCAGGTCACCGATCAGATCATCTGGCTGGCCGCCGACGACGAGGAGGAGTACGTGGTGGCGCAGGCCAACGCCCCCCTCGACGAGCAGAATCGATTCGTCAACGATCGAGTGCTTGTGCGGCGCTCCCCCCAAGCCGCCACCTTGAAGGGATTGCGCGCCCAGCTAGAGCAGGAGGTGTTCTTCGGGGCAACCACCGAGATCTCCTCGGTGCCTCCCGACGAGGTCCAGCTCATGGACGTCTCCCCCAAGCAGATCGTGTCTGTGGCCACCGCGCTCATACCGTTCCTGGAGCACGACGACGCCAACCGCGCCCTGATGGGGGCCAACATGCAGCGCCAAGCAGTGCCTCTGGTTCGACCCGAGGCGCCGTATGTGGGAACCGGCATCGAGGGCAAGGCAGCCCGCGATGCGGCCGACATGATCATCGCCAAAGACAGCGGCACGGTTACCGATGTGGCTGGGGACTCCATCTCCGTGAGCTACAGGAACAACGGCGCCGCCAAGTACCGGCTTATGAAGTTCAAGCGCTCCAACCAGGACACCTGCATCAACCAGAAGCCGCTCGTGCAGGTGGGCGACAGGTTCCCCAAGGGGGACATCCTGGCCGATGGCCCGTCCACCGAGAACGGCGAGCTGGCGCTGGGCAAGAACCTGTTGGTGGCCTTCATGTCCTGGGAGGGCTACAACTTCGAAGACGCCATCATCCTCAGCGATCGGCTGGTGCGCGACGACGTGCTCACCTCCATTCACATTCACGAGCACGAGATCGATGCCCGCGACACCAAGCTCGGCCCGGAGGAGATCACCCGGGACATTCCCAACTTGTCGGAGGAGATCCTCGCCGACCTCGACGAGGAGGGCATCATCAGGCCTGGCGCCGAAGTCGGCCCCGGCGACGTGCTGGTCGGCAAGGTCACACCCAAGGGCGAGACCGAGCTCACCCCCGAGGAGCGGCTGCTTCGGGCCATCTTCGGCGAGAAGGCCCGGGAGGTGCGAGACACCAGCCTCAAGGTCCCCCACGGAGAGAACGGCAAGGTCATCGACGTCAAGAAGTTCAACCGCTTCAACGGCGACGAACTGCCCCCCGGCGTGAACCAGCTCGTTCGGGTCTATGTGGCGCAAAAGCGCAAGATATCGGTGGGGGACAAGTTGGCCGGGCGCCACGGCAACAAGGGCGTGATCTCCAAGATCCTCCCCCTAGAGGACATGCCCTACATGGCCGACGGCACCCCGGTGGACATCATCTTGAACCCGCTGGGCGTTCCATCCCGGATGAACGTGGGGCAGGTGCTGGAAGCCCACCTGGGCTATGCCGCCCGCTGGGGATGGGAGGTGAACGGCTCAGTCGGCGAGAACCCCGACCTGGGAGCGGCGCGTAAAACCCGGCCCAGCACCCGGGCGGCCACACTGGTGGCCACCCCGGTGTTCGACGGCGCCCACTGGGACGAGGCGGGGCACTCCGCCAAACACCCGACCATTCAGCAGATTCTGGGCAACATCAAACCCGAGTCCGACAATGGGGAGCGCCTCATAGGCGAAGACGGGAAAACTGTGCTCTACAACGGTCGCACCGGAGAGCCCTACGACAACCGCATCATGGTCGGCTACATGTACATCTTGAAGCTGGCCCACCTGGTGGACGACAAGATTCACGCCCGCTCCACCGGGCCCTACTCGATGATCACCCAGCAGCCCTTGGGCGGCAAGGCCCAGTTCGGCGGCCAGCGCTTCGGGGAGATGGAGGTCTGGGCATTGGAGGCGTACGGCGCCGCTTACTGCCTCCAAGAGCTGCTCACCATAAAGTCCGACGACGTTTTGGGCCGGGTGCGGGTGTACGAGGCCATCGTCAAAGGCGACAACATCCCCGAACCGGGGATACCGGAGAGCTTCAAGGTGCTCATAAAGGAAATGCAGGCCCTGTGCCTGAATGTGGAGGTCCGCGACACCGTCGGCCAGCAGGTGGAGATAACCGAGCTCGACGACGATGCCTTCCGCACCTCCGAAGAGCTGGGCATCGACATCTCCCGTCCCGAACGGGGTTCCGATGATGACGACGATCGCCGCTTCGCGGGAAGGACATTCTAAATGTTGGACGTCAACGCATTCGACCAGCTCTCGATCGGCCTGGCCACCGCGGACGCTATTCGGACTTGGTCCAATGGCGAGGTGAAGAAGCCCGAGACCATCAACTATCGAACGCTCCGCCCCGAAAAAGACGGGCTGTTCTGCGAGAAGATCTTCGGCCCCACCAAGGACTGGGAGTGCTACTGCGGCAAGTACAAGCGCATACGCTTCAAGGGGATCATCTGCGAACGCTGCGGCGTGGAGGTGACTCGTTCCAAAGTGCGCCGCGACCGCATGGGCCACATCGAGCTTGCCGCCCCGGCTGTACACATCTGGTATCTGCGAGGCACCCGGTCATGGTTGGCCTACCTGTTGATGGGCACCGAGCCCAAAGAGGAGTTGAAGGCCAAGCAGCTTGAGAAGGTCATCTACTTCGCGGCCAATCTGGTCACCGAGGTGGATGAGGAGGAGCGCCATCGCAGGCTTCCCGAACTCGAGCGGGAAATGCGTGAAGAGGTTAAGGCCATAGAAGACGAGTGGGAGGAGCGCAAGAGGGAGCGGCTCGCCGAGCTCGAGGCTGAGCTCGCCGCGGCGGAGGCCGGCGATGGCCGAGATTCCGACAAGCGGCAAAAAGCAGCAGACAAAGACCTCCAGGCTTTCGAGGAGGAATGCACCGAGGAGATCGAGCTTGTCAAGCGCGCCTTCGAGGAGTTCTCCAGCCTGTTCCCCCGAAAGATCGTCGAGGACGAGGAACTGTGGCGCGAGATGGAGGACCGCTACGGCGATCTGTTTGCCGGGGGAATGGGCGCCGCGGTCATCGCCACGCTCATCGACCGCGTCGACCTCGACGAGGAGGAGCGCAAGCTCCGCGAGCAGCTCGATCCGGTCGAGGGCAAAAAGAAGCTCTCCCAGCAGCGAGAGCAGAAAGCCATCAAACGCTTGAAGATCGTGTCGGCGTTCAACCAGCGCGACCAGCACGGACGCCGGATCAACGATCCCCGTGCCATGATCTTGGACGCCGTCCCCGTCATCCCGCCCGAACTGCGCCCTATGGTCCAGTTGGACGGCGGACGGTTCGCCACCTCCGACCTCAACGACCTCTACCGGCGGGTCATCAACCGCAACAACCGGCTCAAGCGCCTGCTGGATCTGGGCGCACCCGACATAATCGTCAACAACGAAAAGCGCATGCTCCAAGAGGCGGTGGACGCCCTCTTCGACAACGGCCGCCGGGGCCGTCCGGTGACCGGGCCGGGCAACCGACCTCTGAAGTCCCTGTCCGACATGCTGAAAGGCAAGCAGGGACGGTTCCGCCAAAACCTCCTGGGCAAGCGGGTCGACTACTCTGGCCGCTCGGTCATCGTGGTCGGGCCCACCCTCAAGCTGCACCAGTGCGGCCTGCCCAAGCTCATGGCTCTGGAGCTGTTCAAGCCCTTCGTCATGAAGAAGCTGGTGGAAGAAGACCTGGCCCAGAACATCAAGTCGGCCAAGCGCATGGTCGAGCGTCGGCGGCCCCAAGTCTGGAATGTGCTCGACGAGGTAATCCAAGAGCACCCGGTGCTTTTGAATCGGGCGCCCACGCTTCACCGCCTCGGAATCCAGGCATTCGAGCCGGTGCTGGTCGAGGGCAAGGCCGTCCAGATCCACCCTCTGGTATGCACTGCCTTCAACGCCGACTTCGACGGCGACCAAATGGCAGTCCACCTGCCGCTTTCAGCGCAGGCGCAGGCCGAGGCCCGAGTGCTGATGCTCTCGGCCAACAATGTGCTGAGCCCCGCCCACGGCCGGCCGCTGGTGACCCCCAGCCAGGACATGATCATCGGCGCCTATTATCTGACCGAGGAAGTGGAGGCCGCCCGGGGCGACGGGCGGGTGTTCCGGCATCAGCATCAGATCGAGCGGGCCTACGAAGCGGGCGAAATCGACCTGCATGCCCGCATCGAATACCGCATTCCCGCGCTGGTGGACACCCCGGCCAACGGCGAGGCCGCAACCTACACCCCCACCACGGTGGGACGGGTGCTGTTCAACAGCACGCTGCCCGAAGACTTCCCCTATGTGAACCGGACTGCCTCCAAGCGCGATATCACCACGATTGTGGACCAGCTTGCCCAGCACTACTCCAAGGAGGCGGTGGCCCAGAGCCTGGATGCTCTGAAAAACCTTACCTTCTTGTTTGCGAGCAAGTCGGGGCTCACCGTGTCGGTGGACGACATCAAAGTCCCCCCCGACAAAAAGAGCATCCTCGACCGCTACGAGAAGGAAGCCGACAAGGTTGAGAGCCAATTCCGGCGGGGCATCATCACCGATGGCGAGCGCCGCCAAAAGGAAGTGGAGATATGGACAGAGGCCACCGAGATGGTGCGTCAGCGCATGGAAGCGGTGCTCCATTCTGAGAAGTTCAATCCCATCGACATGATGGTGGGATCGGGAGCACGGGGAAACATGATGCAGGTACGCCAGATCGCGGGAATGCGCGGCCTGGTGGCCAACCCCCGCGGCGACATGATCCCCCGGCCGATCAAGAGCAACTTCCGCGAGGGATTGGCGATGCTGGAATACTTCATCGCCACGCCCGGCGCTCGCAAGGGCCTGGTGGACACCGCGCTGCGAACCGCCGACTCCGGCTACCTCACACGCCGGCTCGTCGACGTTGCCCAAGAAGTCATCATCAACGACCGTGATCCCTTCGAGCCCGGCGGGGCGATCCGGGGAATCTGGATCGAGGACGTGGCACCCGACGAACCGGGTAAGCGCACCTATCTGGAAACCAGGCTGTTCAGCCGAACATTGGCCGATGATGTCGTCCTGGGCGACGGCACCGTGCTGAACCGGGGGACCATCGTAGGCGACGACGAGATGGTCATGTTGCGGGACGATCCGACGGTGACCAGGGTTCGGGTCATGTCCCCCCTCACCGACGACTCAGAAGTCGGCATCAGCCGGGCTTCTTACGGGCTCTCTTTGGCCACCGGCCAGCACATCGAGGTCGGGGAGGCAGTCGGCGTTATCGCCGCCCAGTCGATTGGCGAGCCCGGCACCCAGCTCACCATGCGGACCTTTCACACCGGCGGTGTGGCCGGCAAAGACATAGCCGGAGGCCTGCCCCGAGTGGTGGAGCTCTTTGAAGCCCGCACGCCCAAGGGCAAAGCCGAGCTGACCCGGGTCTCAGGAGTGGTGCGAATCCATGAGGATGACGGCAAAGCCAGCCGTCTTGCGGTGGTGGGCGACGATGGCGCGGAGTGGTCCATCGTCATCGACCCGGCGTGGAAGCTAGCGGTGCGCGACGGCCAAGACGTGTCGGCCGGAGATGCGGTGGCCCAAGCCGACGGGCCCCGCGATCCCAAGGAGCTCTTGGAGATCCGCGGCGTTCGCGAGACCCAGCAGTATCTAGTGGACGAAGTCCAGCGGGTTTATCGAGATCAGGGCGTTTCAATACACGACAAGCACATCGAGTTGATCGTTCGCCAGATGACCCGGCGCGTGGCCATCCAGGAGCCGGGAGACTCCGACTTCTTGCCCGGCGAGCGGGTGGACTCCCAGGTATTCACCAACGTGAACCGGACCCTCGCCAAAGACGGCAAGCGGCCTGCCGAGGGAAGGCCCGAGCTCATGGGAATCACCAAAGCCTCTTTGGCCACCGACTCCTGGCTGTCGGCAGCGTCGTTCCAGGAGACCACTCGGGTGCTGACCGAAGCTGCCATCGAGTCTCGAAGAGACGGGCTCATCGGCTTGAAGGAGAACATCATCATCGGCAAGCTGATCCCTGCCGGCACCGGGATGGAGATATACCGGACAATTGCCGCTCACGCTCCCGACTACACCCCAATGGAGTACTACACCTCAGCCGACGAGGACGTTGACCTGTCCGACCAGTTCGCCCAGTGGGCGGCATCGGCCGAAGCCGTCGAGGCCGACGTGTTGCCGATAGGCGCTATTGAGGCATAAACTTCGATTCTGGGCGCGGTTTTTCTGCGCCTTCCAACTCACTCCAATCAGCCCGAGGAAGTGCTGTGCCCACGATTCAGCAGCTAGTGCGCAAAGGCCGCCAGTCCAAATTCCGCAAAGAGAAGACGCCGGCCCTGAAAGGCGCGCCCCAGAGACGGGGAGTTTGCACACGGGTGTACACCACAACCCCCAAAAAGCCGAACTCGGCCCTTCGCCGCGTGGCCCGGGTCCGCTTGACCAGCGGCATGGAGATCACCGCCTATATCCCGGGCGAAGGGCACAACCTCCAAGAGCACTCCATCGTCCTTGTCCGAGGCGGGCGGGTTCGCGACTTGCCGGGCGTGCGGTACAAGATCATCCGCGGCACCCTCGACACATCGGGAGTCGCCGACCGTCGCCAGGCTCGCAGCCGCTACGGCGCGAAAAAGGAGAGCTAGCCGTGCTCGGCAGACTCACCGGTGCAGCCAAAGACGAAGGGCAGGCCTGAAGATGCCCCGCAAAGGCCCAGCAGGTCGACGCGACCTCCCGAGCGATCCGGTGTACGACTCGCTGCTCGTCACCCAGGTGGTGAACAAGGTTCTGCAAAGGGGCAAGCGCTCCACTGCGGAGCGAATCGTGTACGGTGCGCTCGACATCGTGGAGCACAAGACGAGCGCGGAGCCTCTCGGCACCCTCAAAAGAGCCGTGGACAACGTCCGGCCCCAACTCGAAGTCCGCAGCCGCCGAGTCGGCGGCGCGACCTATCAAGTACCCGTGGACGTGCGCCCCCGGCGCGCCAACACCCTGGCCATCCGCTGGATCGTGAACAACGCCCGCGCCCGGCGTGAGCGCACCATGACCGATCGGCTGGCCAACGAAATCCTGGATGCCTCCAATGGCCTGGGTGCGTCGGTGAAGCGGCGCGACGACTTGCACAAGATGGCTGAGTCGAACCGGGCCTTCGCCCATTACCGCTGGTAAGCAGCCCTACCCCCTTGAGCGTCATGTCACGTCACCCACTGGAGAAGACTCGCAACATTGGCATCATGGCCCACATAGACGCGGGCAAAACCACTTGCACCGAGCGCATCTTGTACTACACCGGCAAGGCCTACAAGCTCGGAGAGGTCCACGACGGGGCCGCCACGATGGACTGGATGGCCCAAGAACAGGAACGGGGCATCACCATTACCTCGGCGGCCACCACCGCAGAGTGGGCCGGTCACCGCATCAACATCATCGACACCCCCGGCCACGTCGACTTCACCATGGAAGTCGAGCGCTCCCTTCGGGTTCTCGACGGAGCGGTAGCGCTGTTCGACGGGGTCGCCGGCGTGGAGCCCCAGTCGGAAACCGTCTGGCGCCAGGCCAACAAATACCGCGTCCCCCGGATTTGCTTCATCAACAAGCTCGACCGGACCGGCGCCAACTTCGAGCGGGCCGTGCTCACCATCAACGAGCGCCTCCGGGCCAACACCGCAGTCGTGCAGCTGCCCATCGGCCTCGAAGCCGACCTGCTCGGCGTGGTCGACTTGGTGGAAATGCAGGGCCTGGTGTGGCGAGGCGACGATTTGGGCTCGACTTGGGACATCACCGACATCCCCGATGACCTCAAAGACAAGGCCGAAGAAGCCCGCCTCGAATTGATCGACTTGCTCACCCAGTTCGACGAGCATCTGCTGGAGAAGTACATCGAGGACGAGGAGTCGATAACCCCCGCCGACCTGCGCGCCTCGCTTCGGGCCTGCACCTTGTCGCTCGACGTGGTGCCGGTGCTGTGCGGCTCGGCGTTCAAGAACAAGGGCGTGCAGCCGCTGTTGGATGCGGTCATCGACTACCTTCCCTCCCCTTTGGACGTCCCCCCGGTGAAAGGCATGTACAAAGGCACCGAGAGCGAGCGTGCCGCCGACGACGACGCCCCGTTCAGCGCGCTGGCATTCAAGATCATGAGCGATCCCCACGTGGGGAAACTCACCTATTTCCGGGTTTACAGCGGCCAGCTCGAAAAGGGCAGCCAGGTGGTAAATACCCGAACCGGGCGAAAGGAGCGGATCGGGCGCATCCTGGAGATGCATGCCAACGACCGCGAGGATCTCGACATCGTCAGAGCGGGCGACATTGCCGCCGGCATCGGCCTCAAAGACGTGCGGACCGGCGACACCCTGGCCCATCTCAACCATCCCATCGAGCTGGAGCAGATGGATATTCCCGAACCGGTGATCCATGTCGCGGTGGAGCCCCGGACCAAAGCCGACCAGGACAAGCTGAGCCGGGCCATGGCCGCTCTGGCCGAAGAAGACCCCACGTTCCAAGTCCGCACCGATGAGGAGACGGCGCAGACCCTTATCGCTGGAATGGGCGAACTCCACCTAGAGGTTCTGGTAGACCGCATGCTGCGGGAGTTCCATGTGGATGCCTCGGTGGGCAAGCCGCAGGTGGCTTATCGCGAAACCATCTCCGTCCCGGTCTACAAGTTCGTCCACACCCACAAAAAGCAGACCGGCGGCTCGGGCCAATTCGCAGAGATCGTCTTCGACTTGGCGCCGAACGACCCCGGCAAGGGCTACGAGTTCGCCAGCGAGGTCACCGGGGGACGCATTCCCAAGGAGTACATTCCCGCGGTGGACAGCGGCATGAGGGATGCCATGACCACCGGGCCGCTGGCCGGTTTCCCGGCCGTCGATCTCAAAGTGACGCTCACCGATGGCAAGCACCACGAGGTGGACTCATCGGAAATGGCCTTCAAAATAGCCGCCACATCGGCTTTCCGAGAGGCGGCCCGCCGTGCCAAGCCCATTCTGCTGGAGCCCATCATGGCCGTGGACGTGGTGACTCCCGAGGAGTACATGGGCGACGTGATCGGAGACCTCAACTCCCGGCGGGGCAAGATCGACAGCATGGAGCAGCGGAGCCGAGAACAAATTGTCAAGGCCCATGTGCCACTCTCAGAAATGTTCGGATACGCTACTGAACTCCGCTCGCGGACACAGGGGCGTGCAACCTACACCATGCAGTTCGACACCTACCGGCAGACTCCGGTCAAGGTTCAAGAAGAAATCGTCGCCCGCATCCGGGGCGAGTAACCAGGGGTATACAACCCACCTTCGGAGGTTGAAGAAAATGGCAAAGGAAACATTCGAACGAACCAAGCCGCACTTGAACGTGGGCACGATGGGCCACATCGACCACGGGAAGACCACACTTACCGCGGCCATCACCAAGGTGCTGTCGGAAGCCGATCCCAGCACCACGCAGTTCACCGAGTTCGACAACATCGACAAGGCGCCGGAAGAGCGGGAGCGGGGCATCACCATCAACGTGGCCCATGTGGAGTACGAAACCCCCAACCGCCACTACGCCCATGTCGATATGCCCGGCCACGCCGACTACATCAAGAACATGATCACCGGCGCTGCCCAGGTCGACGGCGCCATCTTGGTGGTGTCGGCTGCCGACGGCCCCATGCCCCAGACCCGAGAGCACGTCTTGCTCGCCCGCCAGGTCGGCGTGCCTGCCATCGTGGTGGCACTGAACAAGGTGGACATGGTCGACGACGAGGAGCTGCTGGAGCTGGTGGAGCTCGAGGTGCGAGAGCTGCTGAACGAGTACGACTTCCCCGGCGACGACATTCCAGTGGTGCCGGTGTCGGCCCTCAAAGCTCTCGAGGGCGACCCCGAGTCCGCCCAGCAGGTGCTGGAGCTGATGGAACAGGTGGACTCCTACATCGCCGAGCCCGAGCGAGATGTGGACAAGCCGTTCCTAATGCCCATCGAAGACGTGTTCTCCATCACCGGTCGGGGCACCGTGGTCACCGGACGGGTCGAGCAGGGCATCGTGAACACCGGCGACAAGGTGGAGATAGTGGGCATCCGGGACACTTCCGAAACGGTCTGCACCGGTGTGGAGATGTTCCGCAAACTTCTCGACGAAGGCCGTGCCGGGGACAACATCGGGGCACTGTTGCGGGGCACCGACAAGAACGACGTGCAGCGCGGCCAGGTACTGTCCAAGCCGGGATCTATCACGCCCCACACCCAGTTCGAGGCCCAAGTCTACGTCCTCACCAAAGAAGAGGGCGGGCGCCACAAGCCGTTCTTCAGCAACTACCGACCCCAGTTCTACTTCCGCACCACCGATGTGACCGGCACCATCGGCCTGCCGGAGGGCACGGAGATGTGCATGCCCGGGGACAACACCGAAATGCTGGTTGACCTGATCGCTCCCATCGCTATGGATGAGGGTCTGCGCTTTGCCATCCGCGAAGGCGGCCGCACCGTCGGCGCCGGGACCGTCACAAAGATCATCAAGTAACTCGCATGGCGACGGGACAGAAAATCCGCATCCGGCTCAAGGCCTATGATCACGAGATCATCGACCAGTCCACCAAGAAGATCGTGGAGACGGTCAAGCGCACTCAAGCCGACTTGCGGGGCCCAGTCCCGTTGCCCACCGAGAAGCACCGCTTCACGGTGATCCGGTCTCCCCACAAGGACAAGGACAGCCGAGAGCACTTCGAGATCCGCATCCACAAACGCCTGCTCGACATCGTGGAACCGGGCCCCAAGACGGTGGACTCCCTCCAACGCTTGGACTTGCCCGCGGGTGTCGACATCGAGATCAAGCTCCAACACGGCTGAGCGGCAGCCGCCACCGCTGGAGCAAGCCGTGGCAACCCCCCAGGTACTACTGCTCCGGGTATCAGGGCCTGACCGCCCCGGGCTGTTTGCGGCCCTGCTTGATGTTTTGACCGCAGGCGGGGCACACATCCAAGATGTTGAGCAGGTGGTCATCCGCCGTCAGCTCACCCTGGGCATCGTTATGGAGGTTCCCCCCGGCCAGGATCTGCTCAAAGACCTGCTGCTGTTCGGTTGGGAGCAGCGGATGGCGGTGGAGTTCGATGTGGTCGACCCGATGCCTTCGGCCCACATCGGCGCCCACGCCGTCACCGTGCTGGGCCGAGAGTTGACCCCGGCAATGCTGGCAGCCACCGCCACCGCCATCGCCTCCGGGGGCGGCAACATCAACCGCATCGTACGCCTCTCCCGCTACCCCATCTACAGCTATGAGCTGCTGGTCACCGGAGGCGACGCCGATGCCATCCGCCACAATCTGCTGTCGATTGCCGGCGCCAATCCCGAGTTCGATGTGGCCGTTCAGCGAGAAGGGCTGGCTCGGCGGGCCAAGCGTGTGGCCCTGCTGGATGTGGACTCCACCCTCATCCAAGACGAGATGATCGATCTCTTGGCCGCCGAGGCGGGATGTCTGGAGATGTGCCAATCCCTGACTGAGCAGGCCATGCGGGGCGAGATCGACTTCGAGGTTGCCCTGCGAGACCGGGTCCGCCTCTTGGCCGGATTGGACGAAGCAGCGCTGGAACGGGTGTGGGATCGGGTTGCCCTCACTCCTGGGGCCCGCACTTTTCTGGCCGCCCTCAAACGGCTGGGCTTTACCATCGCCATCGTGAGCGGTGGCTTCACCCGGTTCTGCAACCGCCTCAAGGAGAACTTCGACCTCGACTATGCCTACGCCAACACCCTGGAGATGATCGGCGGCAGACTCACCGGCAACTTGGAGGGACCGATTGTGGACCGCGGTCGCAAGGCCGAAATCCTCCATGAGGTGGCTGCGGCCGAAGGGGTCTCATCCGAGCAGGTGGTGGCGGTGGGCGACGGGGCCAACGACATCGACATGCTCACGGCTGCCGGGCTGGGCATCGCCTTCAACGCCAAGCCCAAGGTACGCGAAGAAGTCGAGACCTCAGTCAGCGTTCCCTACTTGGACGCCGTGCTGTTCCTGCTCGGAGTCAGCCGCGAAGAAGTCGAAGCCGAGGGGATCTAGCCAGAATTGCGATGAACTCCGAGCCGCCAAACAGCTGACGCCGCCCCTTCCGGCCAGCGCAGGCCTCACGGACGAGTCTTCTTGCCGCCATGGACTGACGGCTCCGCACACCATTGCAACCGCAGGGTTGCCAGCGGATCGAGGACGGAGTCGGGCAGGCCCAAAACTTCGCACAGCACCGCTTTGTCCAATTCTTGGCGGGCTTCGTCTCGATAAGCCTCGTTGGCCGGCAGCATGGGCCTTGTCTCGAAGTGGTCGAACACAGACGCCAAGGCCTGCCTCTGATCGGCGGCGATCGCCCTCAAATCCAACACCGGAATGCTCCCCATGGTGGTCACCGTCACGTTGGCCCGACCCTTTTGCTGCCGATTGGAAACCCACCAGCGGCCAAGCAGCCCAAGGGTGCTGTTCAGCCATACGCACAGTGCCTTCTCCCAGCTCTCATTCTCGGCCTCGTCATCTGCCGTCGGCTGAAACGAGGGCCATGCCCGCCCGCCGATGGCACGCTTGGGAGTCAAACAAGCCGCCACCGGCTGCGAGTTAACCCGAAAGTCTCTGTTGATGTGCAGGCGAGTGGCACCAGCGATCGAGAACTCCCCCAAATCGGGACGGCCTTCCCATACCACAAGGGCGAACTCCCTCAACTCGGGACGCTCGGCCCCTTGAGAACAAGGCAGAACGCACATGGCCGTCTCCGCCCTGTGATCGTGGCACCAGAGTACGGGCCAACTCGCTTGGGTATAGTCGGCGCGCTTTGACAGCTTGACTATCTCGAATGGCCCGCGGGCAAACCCGTCTGGCGTTCGACCTGAAATATCGCGATCCACCCATCCCCGGTAACCGAGTCGCCCCAACGGTGAGATTGGGAGCTCCAAAACCCGGTGACGGGCCAAGGTCAACCGGCCTGTGGCCATCTCAGAGGCAGCCACAGCTACTCCGACGTTCGACACTCCGATGGGGTTTCCTTGCATGTCTCTGCCGAATGGCGCGATGGCATGAAGACCGATAGCTTGACCGCCAACGGTAAGTAGACTGCTACTTCCAGTCTTGGCATTGATTGCCTGTGCCATCTCCACTCCGGCGATTGGCGAAAGAGGCCGGTCGTTCAAGATGGCATGGACGACTTCTGATGCTCCCGCCACTGGACCGGTTTTCTTGGTAGCCAAGACAATGACTTCGGCCATTCCGGTGTCGGCCGAAAACGCGCGGGCTTCAGATGTCTCGTCTCCATGCCCAGATATGGATACAACAGCAATTTTTTCGTACTGAAGAGCCAGCAGCCATCGGGCCCCACCCCACGCCGCTCCCGAGACCAGCGACGCTGGCAGGATCAGGGCCAACACGCCGCCAGGCTTGAGCTTGGCGTGGGCCAAGTCGATGAAGTTGGAGGCGATCCCCGCGTTGCCGTGGCTGGCCTTATTGCCTCTGATTTCACCCGTGCTCGCCGCCAGCGCGTCCGACATCGCCTTTTGATCCTTCGGATCATTGCCCAAGCCGGCAAAGGCCGGATTGGGCACATCGGCATGACCGGCCTCATGGTTGGTCGGACGGGTGAACGGCGGATTCATGATGGCGATGTCCAACGACCCTGCGGGAACGTCAGCAACGGCCAGCGCCTCTTCTCCTTGAGCGGCAGCCGCCATTGTCCCATCCCCCCAAAGGGCATATCGCGTGTTCGAGTGAAGCAGATCCAGCGCGCCGATCCGATATCCGACCACGCCTTGGGTATCGGCCACTTTGCCGTAGGGCATCACCCAGGTCTTCGTCCCGGTGTAGTCGATGTCGGGCCGCTCTCCCGACAAGCGCGCCGCAGTCAGATGCACGGCCGCGGCCATGATGTCGCAGCCGATCATCACCTCCTCCATGAGCGACCGGTGGAGTTTGGCATCATCGCCGCCCTCAACCCGATGCCGCTCCACGATGCGGCGATAAACCGCGGTCAAAAGCGCCCCAGTTCCGCACGCCATGTCACCCACTCGCAACCCGGCAATGGCCTCGGGATCCGACCAGTCCACATCGAGGCGGTCAACCGCCAACTCGGCCAACAGCGCCGCAGACGCGGGACGTGTGTAGAAAGTGGCGAGAAACTTCCGATCGCCGATCAACTCCCCAAACAGCCGTCCAACAAAGCCAGATGAGTTCGGGTCATCCACAATCTCTCCCGCGGTACGGCACAGGATTTCGAGCGCTCGCTTAGCCCCCACGAAACTGTTCATAGCTCGCAACAGCTTCTGGCTCACCCCGAAAATAGGCCAGTAGTTCACTTCCAAGATGTCCCGCCACATCTCGAGGGCCCCACGCTGATCAAGCTTGTTGTCAGCCATCATCTGCGACGGCGTTGGTATCTCCGGGTGATGCTTGGCGATGTGGAACTGAAAAAGCACGGCGTTGAACAGGATCGCCATGGCCATCCTGTTGGTCTGCTCCCCTGGCGCCTGAGCCAGCACCTTCCCGAAGGCTTCGTCCGTGCCCACCCCCTCTGTAGCCCATTGCGCCGCAGCGGTCAGCCGCATCTCCACCAAATCCGCGGTCGCGCCGGTATCGGCGCCGTCGGCGCCAGCCCGATCAACGAACGCGGCCAACTCGGCAATCCTGCCCTCCAGCCATCCCGACTCAGGAAACCGGACAGGGGCGCCATCTCCGTTCAGCGACCACATGGCCCACTGGAATGTGATCTCGGTGAATGCTCCTTGGGCTAGTTCCTCATCGGAGAAGTCGTCGAGCCGCTCCGGGCTCCTCATCCCCACGACCACCCTCACCGGGTGCTCATCCTTGGCCCACCGCGTTCCGAAGTGCCCCAAGCACTGACGCTCCAACTGCTTGGCGGGAACGCCGGCGTACTTGTTCTCCACCAGCACCCGCTCCCGGCCAGGAGCTTCAACGGTGATGTCGGGCTGCTTGGATGAGCCGACCAGCTTGCTGGCGCGCTCCGCTTCCACCACCGACTGCGGATGGCATCGCCCAATCGCCGCGGCAATGGCCGCATTCAGGGCCTTCTCGTCTCGGTGGTCGCCAGAAGCCATCACCCGATTGTATGAGCAGGTTGTGACAGCTTGGCTGCAACCCCCGTCCATGCGTGCCTGCGACCAATGAATCCAGCACAATCCTCCTCCACGGCAGCGAAACCGGCCCGCCGGGGTGCTACAAAACGGCTATGGGCCAGACCAC
Source organism: Candidatus Poriferisocius anaerobius (assembly GCA_028278785.1). Classification (GTDB taxonomy): domain Bacteria; phylum Actinomycetota; class Acidimicrobiia; order Acidimicrobiales; family Bin134; genus Poriferisocius; species Poriferisocius anaerobius. The sequence goes on from JAPYOG010000126.1 coordinate 20,791, forward strand.
ATTCAAAGACACAACCATCAACACCAGCGGCGACCTCCCCGCGGTGGGATCAGCAGCCCCCGCGTTCACGCTCACCGGAGGCGACCTGTCGCAGGTCACGCTGGAAAGCCTGGCCGGCCGCAACGTGGTGCTCAACATCTTCCCCAGCATCGACACAGGGGTGTGCGCTACCAGCGTGCGAACCTTCAACGAGCGGGCTGCCGGCCATGACAACACCACCGTGATCTGCGCCTCGTTGGACCTGCCCTTCGCCAGTTCCCGGTTCTGCGGCGCCGAGGGCATCGACAACGCGGTCATCGGCTCGATCTTCCGCAACCGGGAGTTCCTAGACGACTACGGAGTGGAGATGGTCGACGGCCCCCTCGCGGGCCTCACCGCCCGGGCCGTGGTGGTCATCGGACCCGACGGCACCGTGACCCACGCCGAGCTGGTGGGCGCCATCGCCGACGAGCCGGACTACGACGCCGCCCTCGCCGCCTGCTCCTGAGCCTGGCTCTCGCCGGTCAGGAGTCGGACTGCCTCCGGACATAGCGGGCAAGCCGCTGCCCCAGGGGGTCGCGGTGAGAATGCCGAGCTGCTTCGGCTTCTTCAAGCTCCTGCACAACTTCGCCCCTTTGCAGATAAGTGGACAGGAAAGCCTGGACGGTAGCTGCGGCAGGCAGAGCCAGCACCGCACCGACAGCCCCGAGCAACAAGCTGCCTGCGATCACCGAGCCGAATGCCACGGTCACGTGGATTTCCATGGTGTGGGCCGTCACCTTGGGCTGGAGCAGGTAGTTCTCCACCTGCTGATAGGCCACGATCGCAATCAAAATGCCCAATCCGGTGGAGGGTTTGTCCAGCAGTCCGATCAGCACCGGCAGCGCTCCGGCGATGTAGGTGCCGACCACCGGCACGAACTGCGACACCAACCCCACCCACATGGCCATGGGCGCCGGGAACGGCGCCCCCAGCAGCCAGAACACCAGCCAATGGACCAAAAACGAGATCACCGCCAAGATCAGCCGGCTGTAGATGTAGCCCCCGGTCTTGTCGATGGCCAGATTCCAAATGCCCAGCACGAGGCGTTGGCGCTCTGGGGGCAGCAGCGAGCAGATGTTGCGCCGCAGTTTGGGGCCCTCGGCAACCAGGTAGAAGGTGAAAAGCGCGATGGTCAGAACCTGGAACAGCACTTGCATCACCGTGGCCCCCAGGCTCACCAAGTTGTCGGCCAGCCGGGTGGCCAGATTGGCAACCGCTCCCCCTTCCTGGAACTCGTCAAGCAATCCCTGGGCATCAACCTCTATGTCGAAGGCATCCTCAACCCAGTCCTCGATGTCGTTGATGTAGGCGGGAGCGTTGTCGGTGAACTCCCCAACCTGATCGGCCAAAACGGTGCCGATGGCCCATAGGAAAAACCCCAGCGCCACAAGCACGACCAGAAACATGGCTCCGGTGCCCACGCCCCGGCGAATGCCCATCCGCTCCATGCGGTTCACGGCAGGCTCAAGCGCAAACGACAAGAAGAGCGACACCAAAACGATCACGATCAGCGTCTTGAGCTGTTCGAGCAGCCAACCCAGCACATACAGCCCGCCGAGCGCAGCCGTGCCGGCCAAAATGGCCCGAGACAGCCATGGCGGCATCTTCTTGGACGAGTCGGGGCGATCAGCGGCCGGAGTGGACCTGGGATCCGTTGATCCACCCGCAGGCGCAGAATCCGATACCTCGCCGATGGTTTCACATTAACCGTCGTCTTTTGCCCAGTTGTGGATTTGGCCAAGTCCGCAACAACCGCTATCGTTTAACAACCGTGCTGACTCCGGTCGGCGCTGTTCGTCCCAATAGACGTCCGTCTAGGCCCATTACGAGCATTCGTCCTGCTCGGGGAACCGGACGGCACAATCCAAACCCGCTCCGCCGGAAAGCCCCACTAGCTGGGTCTGAGACCGTGCGGAGCGTTCGCGTGAAAGCAGGTTCGCGATGGTTGCCAAGGCGATTGTCGGCGAAAAACTAGGAATGACCCAAGTATGGGACGAAGACGACCGCGTCGTGCCCGTGACCGTGCTGAAGGTAGAACCCTGCCGGGTCGTGCAGGTCAAACGGCCGGAAACCGACGGGTATTCCGCCCTCCAGGTCACCTATGGCACCCAGAATCCTGACCGGCTGAGCCAACCGGAGAGGGGCCACTTGGCCAAGGCCGGTGTTGCCCCAGGCCGCAAGCTGGTGGAACTGCGGCTCGACGATGTTGGGGCCTACGAGGCCGGACAGGAGATCGGGGTCGACGTGTTCGGTGGCGGCGAGTTGGTCGACGTCACCGGAGTGAGCAAGGGCAAGGGCTTCACCGGGGTCATGAAAAGGCACAACTTCAGCGGTCAAAAAGCCAGCCACGGCGCCCACAAAGTCCACCGCAAGCCCGGCGCTATCGGCCAGTGCGCCACACCCTCGAGGGTATTCCGAGGCAAGAGGATGCCGGGGCGAGCCGGCGCGGAAAAGGTCACCACGCTGAACCTCCAGGTTGTCGGCGTGGACAGTGAAAACGATCTGATTCTGCTGAAGGGCTCGGTTCCCGGGCGTCGCGGGTCCGCGGTGCTGATTCGCAGCGCGGTGAAGAAAGAGCCGAAATGACCACCGTCACCGTTCGCACCCCTGTCGGTGAAGAGGCCGGGTCGGTGGATCTGGATTCCGAGGTGTTCGGAATCGAGCCCAACGTGGCCGTTATGCACCAAGTGGTCACAGCTCAGCTGGCTGCCCGGCGCCGCGGCACGCAAAGCACCCTCACCAAAGCCGAGGTCAAAGGGGGTGCCAGCAAGCCTTGGCGGCAGAAGGGCACCGGGCGAGCACGCCACGGGTCGACCCGCAATCCCCAGTGGCGAGGTGGAGGGGTGGCCCTCGGCCCGAAACCTCGCAGCTATCGCCAGCGCACCCCCAAGAAAATGGTCCGGTTGGCCCTTCAGTCGGCTTTGTCGGACCGGGCTCGAGATCACAAGGTGGTGGTGGTGGACCGCTGGCGTTTCGACTCGCCCCGCACCAAGGAGGCGATGGCCGCCCTTGAAGCCCTAGGGCTAGATGGCCGGGTGCTGCTGGTGGCCGAGCGCGACCAGCAAGAGGTGTGGAAGAGCTTCCGCAACCTTCCCCAAGTCCATCTGGTGAGCCCCGGAGAACTGAACGCCTACGACGTGCTGGTGTCTGACACAGTGGTTTTCACCCTGGAAACGCTGCCCGCATCCTCACCGGGCAAAGAGGCCGGAGCATGAAAGACCCCCGCAATGTGGTGCTCGCCCCAGTGGTTTCCGAGAAATCCTATGAGCTGCTGGAGTCCAACGTGTACACCTTCAGGGTTCACCCGGACGCCGCCAAACCCGAGATCAAAGACGCGGTGGAGTCGTTGTTCAACGTCACTGTGCTCAAGGTCAACACCATGAACCGCAAGGGAAAACGCCGCCGCAACCGGCGCCGCCCCACCTTCGGCCAGCGCCCCGACATCAAGCGGGCTTTGGTCACTCTGGCTGAAGGTGACCGAATCGAGTTGTTCGACATCTAGGGCACTGGGACACACGATGGCAGTACGCAGACGAAACCCGACCAGCCCAGGCCGACGCTTCCAGACGGTATCGGACTTCTCCGGTATTACCACGTCGCGGCCAGAGCGGTCGCTGGTGGGCAAAAAGCCCGGAACCGGTGGGCGCAACAACTACGGCCGCAAGACTGCCCGCCATCGGGGTGGGGGCCACAAGCAGCGATATCGAATCGTCGATTTCAAGCGGACCAAAGACGGAGTCCCGGCCACGGTGGCATCGGTCGAATACGACCCCAACCGAAACTGCCGCATTCTGCTGCTGCACTTCCACGACGGCGAGAAGCGCTACGTTTTGGCCCCTGAGGGGGTGGGCGTGGGCGATGTTCTGCAAAACGGTCCCGGCGCAGAGATCAGGCCGGGAAACGCCCTGCCCCTGCGCTACATCCCGGTGGGAACCACGGTACACGCGATAGAGCTCAAGCCAGGCGGCGGCGCCCGCATGGCCCGCTCAGCCGGGGCCAGCGCTCAACTCGTGGCCAAAGAGGGGAGCTTTGCCACCTTGCGGCTGCCCAGCACAGAGATGCGCCGCGTGCCCATCGACTGCCGGGCCACGGTGGGATTGGTTGGCAATGCCGAAGCCGAGCTCGTCAAACTGGGCAAGGCGGGCCGAGCCCGGTGGAAGGGCGTGCGACCGCAAACCCGGGGTGTTGCCATGAACCCAGTCGACCACCCGCTGGGTGGCGGAGAGGGCAAGTCATCCGGTGGACGCCATCCGGTGTCGCCGTGGGGCAAACCCGAGGGGCGCACCCGCAACAAGAAGAAGAAGTCACAGCAAATGATTGTCCGGCGGCGCCGCACACGCGGCGGACGCCGCTAGGGAAAGGCCGAGAGGAGCGACCGCCATGCCCAGGAGTTTGAAGAAGGGTCCATTCGTCGACGGCCACCTGCTCCGCAAGGTAGACGCGCTGAACGACCAGAACACCAAGCAGGTCATCCGAACATGGTCCCGCCGCTCTACCATCATCCCCGACATGGTGGGCCACACCATCGCCGTCCACGACGGGCGCAAGCACGTGCCGGTGTACATCACCGAATCGATGGTGGGCCACAAACTGGGCGAGTTCGCCCCCACACGCACATTCCGGGCCCACGCCGGCCAGGAGCGGGGAGCCCGTCGCTGATGGCTGTCGTCGCCGTGGGGAGCGAAACCCGCCAGGGCAGCCGGGCCGTGGCCAAGTACGTGCGCTCCTCTGCCTTCAAGGCCCGCGAGGTGCTCGACCTGGTGCGGGGCAAGTCGTACACCGAGGCCCGCGAGATATTGACCTTCTCCGAACGGCGCATCTCAGACACGATCGCCAAGTGCCTCGACTCTGCGGTGGCGAACGCCGAGCACAACGACGAGCTTGACGGCGACGAGTTGTTCGTGGCCGCTTGCTACGCCGACGAGGGGCCCACGCTCAATCGCTGGCGGCCCCGAGCACGGGGGCGGGCCACCAGGATCCGCAAGCGGACCTGCCACATCACCATGGTGGTGGCCCGCTATACCGACGAGGAGTTGGCCGCCATCGACGCCCGCATGGCCCTCAAAGGCACCGGTCGTCGCCGCTCAGCCGCTGAGGCCCGGCGCCAGAGGGTGGCCGCCAGCCGTCAGCGCGACGCCGAGCAAGCTGAAGAGCACAACCACGACGACGATGAAATCGAGGCATCCGACACCGACGCCGAAGAGATCCCCGACGACGACACCACCGACACCACCGACACCACCGACACCACCGACGACACCGACACCACCGACGACACCGACACCGACGAGAACCCCGACGACGACACCACCGACGACACCGACCACGAAGAGAACCCCACCGACGACGCCGACACCGACGAGAAGGAATCCTGATGGGCCAGAAGATCAATCCTTATGGATTCCGACTGGGGGTGACCACCGACTGGAAGTCGCGCTGGTTCGCCAACCGCCGGGAGTACGGCGACTTCATCATCGAGGACTGGAAGGTGCGCGACTACCTGATGACGGAATTGCCCCACGCCGCCATCAGCCGCATCGAGATCGAGCGCACCCGCGACCGGCTGCGGGTAGACGTCCACACCGCTCGACCTGGAATAGTCATCGGGCGTCGGGGCAGCGAAGCCGACCGCCTGCGCAACGGCCTGGCCAAGATCACCGGCAACAACCGTGTGCAGCTGAACATCCAGGAGATCAAGCAGCCGGAATTGGATGCCGCCCTCATCTCCCAAGGCGTTGCCGACCAGCTCGCCAACCGGGTGGCGTTTCGCCGTGCCATGAAGCGGGCGGTGCAAAACGCCCAGAAAGCCGGCGCTCTGGGTATCCGCGTGCAGTGCTCGGGCCGGTTGGGCGGGTCGGAAATGGCCCGCACCGAGTGGTACCGAGAAGGCAGGGTGCCCCTGCACACGCTTCGCGCCGACATCGACTACGGCTTCAGGGAGGCCCACACCACCTATGGCCGCATCGGGGTGAAGGTGTGGATCTACAAAGGCGACATCCTCCCCTACAAGACCCAGGCCGAGGACAAGATCAGCCGAGAGGCGGCCATGGCGGTGGGCGAAGCCTCGGGCGGCCAGAAGACACCCCGGCCCGTGGTGTCTTCAGCGGCTGCCCGCCGACAAGGCGACGGCGACCGCCCTGATGAGCCGGATGAACCCGCGCCCCTGATCAGAGAAGCCGATCCAGAGTTTGAAAAGCTGCTCGAGGAAGAAGAAGACATTCTCCGCACTACCCGCGAGCACCGCGAGACCCCGCATTTCCGGCCGGGCGACGCCGACTGACGGCAATGGCGACGCAAGCAACCACCGATCACTCCAAAGGCCAGGACCAGCCATGTTGATGCCCAAAAAAGTCAAGCACCGCAAACACCACCGAGGCCGGACCAGGGGAATGGCCAAGGGCGGCAGCAACGTGACCTTCGGCGAGTACGGCATCAAGGCCCTCGAGCCGGGATGGATCACCGCCCGCCAGATCGAGGCCACCCGTATTGCCATCACGCGGCACATACGCCGGGGCGGCAAAGTCTGGATCAACGTCTTCCCCGACAAGCCGGTCACCGAAAAGCCAGCGGAAACGCGAATGGGGTCGGGCAAAGGCAACCCTGAGCGGTGGGTGGCCGTGGTGCGGCCGGGCCGAATCCTGTTCGAGTTGTCCTACCACGATCGCGAGGTGGCCCGCACCGCCATAGAGCGGGGAATCCAGAAGCTGCCCATCAAAGCTCGTTTCGTCGAGCGCCAGGAGGGCTGATAACCGTGGCCCGCAAAACCGGATGGCAAAACCTGAGCGACGCCGATCTCTTGGAGCGCCTAGACGAAGCCAAAGAAGAGGTGTTCAAGCTTCGCTTCCAGATAGTCACCGGCCGCTTGGACAACACCGCCCGCCTGAAGCAGGCAAAAAAAGAAGTGGCCCGGGCCATGACGGAATTGCGGACAAGGGAGATCCGAGCTGCGGAGGCGCTGGACGCCGACACAGGCCAGATGCAGGAGGCCGGCAATGGCTGACCCCACCACCGAACCCCAGGAGGCCGCAATGGCTGAGCACGCAGGCAAGGCGCAAACCCCAACTCGGCCCAACAGCCGCAAAATTCGAGAGGGCTTGGTGTCATCGGTGTCCATGGACAAGACCGCGATAGTGGTATCCACCGACCGCGTTCGCCACCCTCGATACAACAAGACCGTGCAGCGCACCACCCGGCTGTATGTCCACGATGAGTCCAACCAGCTCGCAGTGGGCGACAGGGTGAAGGTGCAGGAAACCCGGCCCCTGTCCAAGACCAAGCGGTGGCGGCTGCTGGAGATCGTGGAGCGTGCCCGATGATCCAACAGGAGACAAGGGTCAAGGTGGCCGACAACTCCGGCGCCAAAGAGGTGCTGTGCATCCGGGTGATGGGGTCGTCCCGGAAGCGCTACGCCACCATCGGCGACGTGTTCGTGGCCACTGTGAAAGACGCCATGCCGGGAGCGGCAGTCCGAAAGGGTGACGTGGTGCAATGCGTATTGGTGCGGACGAAAAAAGAGAAGCGCCGCAAAGACGGCTCCTACATCCGATTCGACGAGAACGCCGCTGTGCTCATCAACGACCAGCGGCAGCCCCGGGGAACCCGTATTTTCGGCCCCGTGGGCCGAGAGCTGCGAGACAAGCGGTTCATGCGCATCGTGTCGCTCGCACCGGAGGTTCTCTAACGCCATGAAGATCCGCAAGGGAGACCGGGTTCAGGTGCTCAGTGGGAAGGACCGGGGCAAAGAGGGCGAGGTGATCTCCGCCTTCCCAGCCCACCGAACCGTGATCGTCGACGGTGTGAACATCGCCAAGAAGCACCAAGGCCCCCGTCAGGGGGTCATGCAGACCGGGATCATCGACAAGGAGATGCCCATCAAGGCATCCAACGTGGCCGTGATCAGCCCGGCCGACGGCAAGCCCACCAGAGTGGGGTACCGCTTCGACACCAGCGGTCAGAAGATTCGCGTGTGCCGCCGCACAGGAGTCGACTTGTGATGGCCGCCACCGCTACCGCCCCCCGGCTGCAAGTCCTGTACCGCGAAGAAGTCCGCCAGCAGCTCAAAGAGCAGTTGGGGCTGCACAACGTTATGCAGGTGCCCCGCTTCGAGAAGATCGTCCTGAACATGGGGGTTGGGGAAGCGGTGACCCAAGCCAAGCTGCTCGACGGTGCGGTGGCCGACCTGACCACTATCGCCGGCCAGCGCCCGGTGATCACGCGGGCCAAGAAGTCCATCGCCAACTTCAAGATCCGCGAGGGGAACCCCATAGGCGTCAAGGTGACCCTCAGAGGGGTCCGGATGTGGGAGTTTCTCGACCGGCTCATCAACCTGGCCATTCCCCGCATCCGTGACTTCCGGGGCCTTTCGCCCCGGTCGTTCGACGGCAGCGGAAACTATTCGTTCGGGGTAACCGAGCAGCTCATATTCCCTGAAGTCGACTACGACTCCATCGATGCCATCAGGGGTATGGACATCACGATCGTCACCACAGCAACCACCGACGAGGACGGCAGAGCGCTGCTCCAAGCCTTCTCGTTTCCATTCCGACCCGAGGGGCAGTAGCTCATGGCAAAAAAGGCGCTTATCCAAAAGCAACAGCGAACGCCTAAGTTCAAGGTGCGGGGCTACACCCGCTGTCGGCGCTGCGGCCGGCCTCGGGCCGTGTACCGCAAGTTCGGCCTCTGCCGAGTGTGCTTGAGGGATCTCGCCCATGCCGGCGAGATCCCCGGCCTCACCAAGGCGAGTTGGTGAGGTGGCAGAAACGATGTTTTACCCCAAAGAGCTGGTGAGGTGATGCTGCTGTGACCATGACCGATCCCATTGCCGACATGTTGACCCGTATCCGCAACGCCAATACCGCAATGCGCGACGAGGTGAGGATGCCCTCCTCCAAGATGAAGGTGGCCCTGGCCGGGGTCTTGAAGCAGGAGGGCTACATCAGCAATTTCGTGGTGGCCGAGGACGGCTCGGGTCCAGGGCAAACCCTTACCATCGACATGAAGTACTCCGACCAGCGGGAGCGGGTCATCTCCGGCATCACCCGAGTGTCCAAGCCCGGGCTGCGGGTGTACTCGAAATCCGAGCACATACCCCGCGTGCTGGGCGGGCTCGGAGTTGCCATCGTTTCAACCAGCAAGGGCTTGATGAGCGACCGCGAGGCACGACGACGCCGCATGGGCGGCGAGGTCGTCTGCGTGGTCTGGTAGGAGGCCGGCGGTGTCACGAGTAGGGAAGAATCCGATCTTGCTGCCCGACGGCGTGGATGTGAGGATCGACAACGCCCGCGTCACCGTGACCGGAAGCCGCGGCACGCTTGAGCACGAGCTCCCCGAGGTCATCTCAGCCCGAATCGCCGATGGCGCCGTCGTGGTTGAGCGGGCCGACGAGCAGCGCAACACCAAGGCGCTTCACGGGCTGAGCCGCTCTCTGCTGTCCAACATGGTCACCGGGGTGAGCGAGGGCTACCGCAAGGAACTGGAGATTGTGGGAGTCGGCTACCGGGCTGTCGCCCAGGGCCCCGGCAAGATCGAGTTGCAGCTCGGGTTCAGCCATCCTGTGCATGTTGAGGCGCCTGACGGCGTCACGTTCGAGGTGCCCAACCAGACCAGCATCCATGTGCTGGGAATCGACAAACAAGCAGTGGGCCAAGTGGCTGCCGACATCCGGTCTATCCGAAAGCCCGAGCCTTACCGGGGCAAGGGCATCCGATACGCCGGCGAGCGGGTTGTCCGCAAGGCCGGCAAAGCCGCCAAGTAGAGGATCTGGAAACCGATATGAGCAGCGTCAAACACAAGCACGAGAGCCGGATCCGGCGCCATCGCCGGGTACGCAAGAAGATCCGGGGCACGCCCGAGCGCCCCAGATTGTCCGTGTACCGCTCCAACCGCCACATGATCGCCCAGGTCATCGACGACACCGCGGGCCGCACCATTGCCTCGGCGTCCACCAACGAGCCTGAGTTGCGCTCGGGCCCCACGGGGAACACGGCGGGCGCCTCCGCAGTGGGCAAGCTGATTGCCGAGCGGGCCAAGGACAAGGACATCACCTCGGTGGTTTTCGACAGAGGCGGTTTTCGCTATCACGGGCGAGTGGCTGCGCTGGCGGACTCAGCCAGGCAAGCTGGACTGGAGTTCTGATGGAAGAGACTGCAACCCCCACTGGCGACGCCCAGCTGCGCGACTCTCGGGTTATCAACATCAACCGGGTGGCCAAGGTGGTCAAGGGCGGACGGCGTTTCTCCTTCACCGCGCTCGTGGTCATCGGCGACGGCGCCGGCCGGGTCGGGTTGGGCTACGGCAAGGCCAAAGAGGTGCCCCTGGCCATCCAGAAGGGCACCGAAGAGGCTCGGCGCAACCTGTTCCGGGTGCCGCTGGCCTCCTCGACTATCACCCATCCGGTAATCGGTGAAACCGGCGCCGGGCGAGTGCTGCTCAAACCCGCCGCACCCGGAACCGGGGTGATCGCCGGCGGCGCTGCCCGGGCCATCCTCGAGGAAGCCGGAATCGGAGATGTGCTGTGCAAGTCTCTGGGCTCGGCCAACCACATCAACGTGGCGCGGGCAACCATCGCCGGGCTCAAGGCGCTCAAGCGCCCCGACGAGGTAGCCCGCCACCGCGGGATTCCCGCCGACGAGTTTGTTCCGGCCGGCATGCTGGGCGCCTATCGGGAATCTGAGCGGATGTCTGCGGCAGCCTCGGCGGATGGCGAGGAATGACCGCCATGGCTATCAAGGTGACTCAGACTCGATCTCAGATCGGGGCGCGGCCCAAGCAGCGGGGCACGCTTAGGGCATTGGGCCTCCGGGGCATCGGCCAGACCAACACCCTGCCGGACGCGCCGGAAATCAGGGGGATGATAGACAAGGTGGCCCACCTGATCTCCTGGGAGGAGACCGACGAATCATGAAGGTCCACGATCTGAAACCAGCTCCCGGCGCCCGCAAGCGCCCGCAGCGCAAGGCTCGGGGCATCGCGGGCAAAGGCGGCAAGACCGCAGGCCGCGGCATGAAGGGCCAACGGGCTCGGAGCAAGATTCCCGTCGGCTTCGAGGGCGGCCAGATGCCTCTGGCCCGACGGGTGCCCAAGCTACGGGGATTCAAGAACCCGTTCCGGGTGGAGTATCAGGCCGTCAACCTCGACGTCATAGAGGCAACCGGGTTGGACGTGGTCACTCCAGAGGCGCTGCACCAACAAGGCTTGCTGCACAAGGGGGCCTTGGCCAAGGTGCTGGGCCGGGGCGAGCTGACCCGAGCGGTCACCGTCAAAGCCCACGGTTTCTCCGAGTCGGCAAAAGCGGCCATCATCGCCGCAGGCGGCAGCATAGAGGTGTTGCCCAAACCCTTCACCGGTCGCCCACCGGCCAAGGGCAACGCCCTCACCAATCGATAAGCCAACCGATAAGCAGAAAGCAGAGCCCGGCTGCGCGCGCAGCACGCAGAACCGGTTATCGCAGGAAGCCCTCGTAGTTTCTCATCATCAGCTGGCTGTCGATCTGCTTCATGGTCTCGAGGGCCACACCCACCGCGATCAGCACGGAGATGCCGCTGAAGCTGTACGCGGCGGCGCTTTGGCTGTCGATGTACTGGGAGAGGGAGATGGCGGGGATAACAGCCACCGCGGCGATGAACAGCGCTCCCGGCAGCGTGATGCGCGACAGGATGCGGCCGAGGTACCGCTCCGTTTGGCGGCCGGGCCGGATGCCGGGGATGAACCCCCCTTGTTTGCGAATCTGGTCGGCCTGCTTGACCGGATCGAAGGTGATGGCGGTGTAGAAGTAGGCGAATCCCACGATCATCAGGGCGAAAACGATCAGGTACACCGTGTCGGCCGGGTCGCCCAAGTGGGTGTTCACCCAGTTCTGAACGCTCTCCCCCCAGGTATTGTGGTCAGGGTTGGAATCAGACGGCAGCACTGCGGACAACAGGATCGGCAGGTACAGCACCGAACTGGCGAAGATGATGGGGATCACGCCTGACTGGTTCACCTTCAGCGGGATGTAGGTGCTCTGCCCGCCGGCCATGCGCCTGCCCACCACCCGCTTGGCGAATTGCACGGGAATCTGCCGCTGCCCATTCTCCACGAACACGATGGCGACCAGCAGCGACAAGTACATGACCGCGATGATGAACACCGCACCCCAGCCTTCCGACGCCTTCACCAGGGAGAACTGGTTGGGGATGGTGGAGACCACCGAGGCGAAGATGATCAGCGACATGCCGTTGCCGATCCCCTTCTGGGTGATGAGCTCGCCCATCCACATCAACAAGGCGGTGCCCGCGGTAAGGGTGAGCACCACCAGGAACACCCGCGGGGCGGTGAAGTTGGGCAGCAGATCAGGAGGCTGGTTGGCGTTGCCGCCGGTGAGGTTGAACCCGCCTCCGCCATTGTGGAACAAGAAGGTGAACGAGGTTGCCTGGATGATGGCGATGGCGATGGTCAGGTACCGGGTCCACTGGGTGATCTTCCGCTGGCCGACCGCGCCCTGGTTCTGCCACTGCTCGATGCGGGGGATCACCACGCCCAGCACTTGCATGATGATGGATGCTGTGATGTAGGGGAAGATGCCCAGGGCGAAGATGGCAAATTGCGACAAGGCGCCCCCGGAAAAGAAATTCAACAGCCCGGTGACCCCGCCGGTATCGGCATTTTGGCGCAACAGTTCCACTGCATCAAGGTCAATGCCCGGCGATGGGATGGCAACGCCGAGGCGGAAGATCACCAGCATCGACAAGGTGAACAGGATTTTGTTCCGCAGATCAGCCACCCGGAACATGTTGAGCACTCTGGTCAGCACACGCGACTCCTAGTAGGGACCAGAGCAAGGATATCCAACGCGCGGATCAGATTCGCTATCCGAGCAGGAGAGCTGACAGGGGAGATGAGTTGTCTGGCGAAGCTGCATCGGCCACACTCCACAGGTGGAGCGCGGGCCGATACTGGTCATTCTGGGCCGCCAAGGATCTGGCAAGGGCACCCAGGCCGCGCTGATCGCGAGGCGCTACGGGGTTGTCCACATCTCTACCGGCGACATGCTGCGAGCCGCAGTGGCCGCAGGCACCGAGCTGGGGCAGCGGGCCAAGGCGGTGATGGACGCCGGCGACCTCGTGGGCGACGACATAATGATCGGAATCGTGGGTGAGCGCCTAGCGGGCGACGATATCCGCGTCGGCGGGGTGCTGTTGGACGGCTTTCCCCGCACCACAGCCCAAGCCGACGCCCTGGCTGAGATCCTGGAGGGGGAAGGCCCCGACTTGGCGGTAAACCTGGACGTGCCGCAAGGCGAGGTCACCCAGAGGATGCTGGACCGAGGCCGAGCCGACGACACAGAAGAGGCCATTGCTCGCCGACTGGAGCTCTACGAGGCTGAGACCGCACCCCTTCTAGCCTGGTTCGAGGAGCGGGGCTGTTTGCGCGTGGTGGATGGAATGGGAAGCGAAGAGGAGGTATTCAACCGGCTTGCCCAGGCCATCAGCAGCCTGTGAGGGCTACCGGATTCGCCGGTAGCGAACCCGCCCGCCGGTTTGTTCTCGCCGCAGACGCCGGATACGATGTTGAACTTATCCGGCTCATCCGTTGGGCCACTGTTCGCGCGGTTCGCCGCAGCAGCTTGCCAAGACGTCAGGAGAGGTCGCCCTTGGCCAAGAACAAGGAAGACGCCATTATCATGGAGGGGACGGTCACCGAGTCTCTTCCCAATGCCATGTTCCGAGTCGAGCTCGAGAACGGGCACAAGGTGCTGACCCACATCTCGGGAAAGATGCGGATGCACTACATCAGAATCCTCCCCGGCGACCGTGTCCAAGTGGAATTGACTCCATACGACTTGCAGCGGGGGCGGATCACCTACCGATACAAATAGCCAGAGAGCACAACGGATCAACGAAAGGCACTCCGTGAACATCAGCCCCAGCGCAAAAGACCCGCTCCCCCGGCGAGGCATGCCGTGAAGGTCCGCCCCAGCGTCAAGACAATCTGCGACAAGTGCAAGGTGATACGCCGCCACGGGCGCGTTCGGGTGATCTGCTCCAACCCCCGCCACAAGCAGAGGCAGGGCTGAGCCGTGGCCCGCATCGCCGGCATCGACGTCCCCCGGGAGAAGCGCACCGTGGTCTCTTTGACCTACATCTACGGCATCGGGACGACCTTGGCCCGCCAGATATGCACCGACACCGGGGTTGATGAGAGCGCCCGGCTCCGCGACCTCACCGACGAAGAGGTGGCCCGTCTGCGCAACTACATAGAGGGCAACTTGCGAGTAGAGGGCGACCTGCGCCGTGAGACCAGCCAAGACATCAAGCGCAAGATGGAGATCGGCTGCTACCAGGGGCTGCGCCATCGCCGTGGGCTCCCGGTACACGGCCAGCGCACCCACACCAACGCTCGGACCCGGAAAGGGCCGAAGAAGACCGTTGCCGGAAAGAAGAAGGTGATGAAGAAGTGAGATCAGAAAGGACTAGCCGCTAATGGCCAAGCCGTCAGCCGGAGGGCGCAGGCCCCGCCGCCGGGAGCGCAAGAACATCCCCTATGGCGTGGCCCACATCAAGAGCTCCTTCAACAACACCATCGTGACCATCGCCGATCAGCGGGGAAACGTCATCTCGTGGGCCTCAGCCGGCAACGTCGGCTTCAAGGGGTCCCGAAAGTCCACCCCTTTCGCCGCCCAGATGGCGGCCGAGCAGGCCGGTCGCAAGGCCATGGAGCACGGCATCCGCAAGGTGGACGTGCATGTCCGCGGGCCGGGCTCGGGCCGCGAGACCGCAATCCGCTCGCTCCAGGGGGTGGGCATCGAGATCACCGGTATCAAAGACGTCACCCCCAATCCCCACAACGGCTGCCGGCCGGCCAAGCGGCGGAGGGTCTGAGCATGTCCCGCTACACCGGCCCGCGATCCCGGGTGTCCCGGCGCCTCGGCGTGAACGTCTGGGGAACCAAAGGAGAGACCGTTGCCCTTGAGCGGCGACCCTACCCGCCGGGCGAGCACGGCCGGTCCCGGCGCCGCGGCAACGTCTCGGAATACCTGCTCCAGCTTCAAGAGAAGCAGAAGGCCCGCTACACCTATGGGCTCAACGAGCGCCAGTTCCGCAACGTCTTCAAGGAGGCTGCCCGCCAAAAGGGGGTCACCGGCGAGAACATGCTGCGGTTCTTGGAGCTCCGCCTCGACAATGTGGTGTACCGCCTCGGCTGGGGCGCTACCCGCCCCCAAGCCCGCCAGCTCGTCTCCCACGGCCACATCGACGTGAACGGGCGCCGGGTGAACATTCCCAGCTACCGACTTCGCAAAGACGACGTGCTGTCGCTGCGGGACAAAGCTCGGCAGATGGTTGTGGTGGGGTGGAACCTCGACGTGCTGGATCGAACCCCGCCGGCCTGGTTGAACCGGGCCGATGACGGCTTCGAGGCCAGCGTCCGAGACGCGCCCCTGCGCGAGCAGATCGATGTGCCGGTGAGAGAGCAGCTCATCGTCGAGCTGTACAGCAAGTAGGCCCCAGCCGATCGACTTCGCCAGGCCGACTTGAAGATGATCGCTCAAAAGGTCAACCCAACCAACTTCCAACTCGACAACAACCACTCAAAGAACTGAGGGAGCAGAACCATGCTGGTCATGCAAAGACCCACCGTGGAATCCGTTACCGAGCCCGAGAACAACCGTCAGAAGTTCGCAATCGGCCCGCTGGAGCCTGGATTCGGGCACACGCTCGGGAACTCGCTGCGCCGAGCCCTGCTGTCGTCCATTCCCGGCGCCGCCGTCATCAGAGCGCGCTTCGACGATGCCCTCCACGAGTTCGACACCATCTCGGGCGTGGCCGAGGACGTGACCGACATCATCTTGAACTTGAAGGATCTCGTGCTGCAATGCCACAGCGAGGATCCTGTGGAGTTCCGCATCGACCAGCGCGGCCCCGGCGAGGTGACCGGGCAGAGCATGGCCGCAAACCCCGATGTGGAAGTGCTCAACCCCGAGTTGGTCATCGCCCGGCTGAATGACAAGGCCAGGCTGGCCATGGACATCACTGTCTCCCAAGGCCGGGGCTATGTCGCCGCCGAGGTGAACAAGGTTGACGCAACCATAGGCGTGATCCCCATCGACTCCATCTTCTCCCCCGTGCGTCGCGTGGCTTACAACGTGGAGCCCACTCGGGTAGAGCAGTCCACCGAATTCGACCGCCTTGTGCTGGACATCGAGACCGATGGCTCGATCTCGCCAAGAGAGGCGCTGGCCTCAGCCGGGGCAACACTGCGATCGCTTGTGCAGCTTGTGGAGGAGATGAGCGACGAGCCTCAGGGACTCAGCATGGCGGAAGCGGGAAGCGCCCCAGCCGGTGCTCCCGATTTGGATCTCCCCATCGAAGATCTGGAGCTGTCGGAGCGGCCCCGCAACTGCCTGAAGCGGGCCCAGATCAACATGATCGGCGAGTTGCTGACCCGCACCGAGGACGACCTGCTGGCCATCACCAACTTCGGCCAGAAGTCTCTGGACGAGGTGAACGAGAAGCTGGACGAGCGAGGCCTCGCCCTCGCCGGGCCCCGCTCCTAGACAGGCGGAGCTCATGCCCGGACAACCTCGAAAAGGCCGCCGCTTCGGCGGAAGCTCTCAACACCAGAAGCTCATGATGGCCAACTTGGTGGCCTCGCTGATAGCCGCCGAAGCCATCACCACAACCGAGGCCAAGGCTAAAGCCCTGCGCCCGGTCACAGAAAAGCTCATCACCAAGGCCAAAAAAGGCGGCCTGCACAACCACCGCCAGATCATGGCGCAGCTGGGCGATCCTGAGATCGCCGACAAGCTCATGGTGGACATCGGCCCCCGCTACGCCAATCGCCCCGGCGGTTATACGCGAATCTTGAAGCTGGGCCCGCGCTACGGCGACAACGCCCCCATGGCCCGCATCGAGCTGGTATAGGCCAACACCTGGCCCCGCTCTGCGAAGCCACGGCCGTGCGAGTTCGAGCCACCGTGGCCTACGACGGAAAGCCCTTTCACGGGTTTGCCGTCAACCAGGGAGTTCGCACGGTTGGCGGCGAACTGGCACAGGCCCTCGTCCGGTGCCTGCGCCAGCCGGTGGAGGTGACCTGCGCCGGTCGCACCGACACCGGGGTGCATGCGTGGGGGCAGGTGGTGAGCTTCGATGCCCCCGACGACACCGAACTCAGCCGCCTTGTCACCGCACTCAACCGCATGTTGGGCCCGGTGATTGTCATGCGGGATGCTGCGGCCGCCCCCGAGGGGTTCAACGCACGCTTCCACGCCAGCAGCCGCACATACCGCTACACGGTATTGAACAGGCCGGTGCCCGATCCGTTCTTGGCGCCCACCTCCTGGCATTGCCCCCGTCCGCTAGACGTGGAGGCTATGAACACGGCGGCTGAGGCGATCCTGGGCGAACACAATTTCTCCTCTTTCTGCCGCCGGCAGCGCACAGCCGGCGGCGCCGAGAAGTCACGGGTTCGGATCGTTTCCCGGGCCGGCTGGGACACCGTGGAGGAAGATGTTCTGCGCTTCGAGATAGAGGCGTCGTCGTTCTGCCACCAGATGGTGCGCTCCATCACCGGTGCGCTGGTGGACATCGGCGCCGGACGCCGAAGCGCCGCTGCAATGGCTTCCATCCTGGCCGCCGAAGACCGTTCGGCCGTGCCCAACCTGGCCCCGCCCCATGGCTTGTGCCTCTGGTCGGTTTCCTACCCGTGACGTTTTCGCTCCGACACTTGTTGGCAGTTGTCACCGGTTGGAATAGGGCCGTATCATAGCTTCTCCGGGATCGCGCTTGAAGGAAAACCGATGCCCACCTACAGCCCGAAAACCAAAGAAATCGAACGCGCGTGGCACGTTGTGGACGCCGACGGCTTGATTCTCGGCCGCATGGCCACCGAAGTAGCCCGAGTGCTGCGGGGCAAGCACAAGCCTCAGTTCACCCCCCATCTCGACACCGGCGACCATGTGATCATCGTCAACGCGGAAAAAGTGGTCCTCACCGGGAGCAAAACCACCGACAAGCAGGTGTACCGGCACTCTGGCTACCCTGGCGGATTGCGCGAGACCAGCTATGGGCGCCTGCTTGAAACCCAGCCCGCCGAAGCCGTGCGCCGAACGGTCAAGGGCATGCTGCCCAAGAACCGCCTAGGCCGCCAGATGCTCCGCAAGCTCAAGGTCTACGCCGGACCCGCCCATCCCCATGA
>JAPYOG010000127.1 GCA_028278785.1 Candidatus Poriferisocius anaerobius
CCCCAATGAGCCGCCTCACATCGATGCCCGATCCAGCCCCGCCCCCCATGCGGCCGTTCTCGGAGTCCCTTCCCATCACGCTGCTTCGGGCCCGGGAGGCTGCCATGCGGCTGTTCCGGCCCATGCTGGCCGACCACGGCCTGACCGAGCAGCAATGGCGAGTCCTCCGCGCCCTCACCGCCGCCTCACAGCCCCTCGAGGTAAGCGAACTGGCCGAGCGCGCCATCCTTTTGGCGCCCAGCCTCTCGCGGATACTGGCCAAGCTCGACGATGACGGGCTGATCGACCGCCGCCCCCACCCCTCGGACCAGCGCCGGTCGCTCATCGCCCTCAGCTCAGAGGGCGCTGCGTTGGTCAGCGCCATCGCCCCGGAGTCCGAACGGCGGTACAACGCCATCGAGGCCGAGTTCGGCGCTGAGCGCCTCAGGCATCTGCTCGTCGAGCTTCACGACTTGGCCCAGCTGGAAACGACTGTGGATGGCGTTCAGAAGGCTGCCTCATGACCAGTGCTGCCCCGCTCACCTCCGAGCAGATTGAGGCCGAGGCGGCGCTGCTCGACAAAGCCGAGGCCACCGCCACCCAGATACGCCAGACAACCTCGGTCTATCCCGACATAACCCTTGACGAGGCCTACATGGTGCAAACCGCGTGGCTCCAGCGCAAGATCCAACGGGGCGAGCAGTTGGTGGGCCACAAGATCGGGCTCACGTCACGGGCCATGCAGACGGCCATGAACATCTCCACCCCCGACTCGGGCTTTTTGACCCGAGACATGGTCTTCCCCCCCGATTCCGACATCCGGGCCTCTCGCTTCTGCGACCCCAAGCTGGAGATCGAGCTCGCCTTCGTACTGGCTTCTGATCTTGCCGGGACCGACCTGTCGGTTGAAGACGTGCTCGACGCAACCGATCACGTGCGCCCTGCGGTCGAGCTCATTGCCGCCCGCTCCTATCGCACCGACCCCGAAACCGGCCGCACCCGCACCGTCATCGACACCATCTCCGACAACGCCGCCGACGCCGGCATCGTTTGCGGCGCGAGCCCGGTGGGCCCCCGGGAAATCGACCTGCGGTGGGTAGGCGCTCTGGGCTACCGAAACGGCATCATCGAGGAGACGGGGATCGCCGCCGGCGTGCTCGACCACCCCGCAACCGGCATCGCCTGGCTGGCCCGCCGCTACACCGAGCAAGGCCTCGCCCTTGAAGCCGGCCAGACCATCCTGGCCGGCTCGTTCACCCGCCCCATCGACATCCGCCCCGGCGACGAGTTCCGCTTCGACTTCGGCCCGCTCGGCTCGTTCGAGCTGGGCTTCGACTAAGGGCACTGAGGGGTCGACTATGTCTGACGACGACAAGCGCAGCTACCACCGGCAGCGCACCGACGCTCCCTCGCCCCCGGCAGGCTGTCCCCTTCATGCCACCTGGAGCCCCCTCAACGCCGACTACCTCACCGAGCCCTACGCCATCGCCGCTGCGCTCCGAGACGAGCACGGCGTGTTCTACGCCGAGTGCCTCGGCTATCTGGTGGTGACCCGCATGGAAGACATCGAGCGGATCTTCACCGACCACGAGACGTTCGCTTCGGTGAACGTGCAGGACCCTGTTTTCCCCCTCACCCCCGAGGCCCAGGCCATCCTCTCAGCCGAGGACTTCAACCCAGTGGCAGTCATGTCCAACCGCTCCGAGCCCGACCACGGCCGAATCCGGGTGTACACCCGGGCAGGGTTCTCCAACAAGCGGATCAAGACCCTCGATCCCTACATCCGCCGACGCAGCCACGAGCTCATCGACGCTATGCTCGAAGCCGGGCCGCCAGTCGAATTCGTCAACGCGTTCGCCTTCCCCCTGCCCGGCGAGACGGTCTTCCGCTTCATCGGCTTCCCCGAAGGCGACGACGAGACCCTCAAGCAGTGGTGCGGCGACCGCAAGGCCTTCTCCTGGGGCAAGCCCACACCCACCGAGCAGGCCGAGATAGCCGAGCAGATGCTGGCCTACTGGCGCTACTGCCGCGACTTCACCGCTTCCAAACGGGAAGACCGGGGCGACGACTTCACCTCCGAGCTCATCGACGCCTACGAGGCCAACCCCGGCAGCATGTCCTATCGAGAGGTGGAGTCGGTTGTCTACGGCCTGTCGTTTGCCGGCCACGAGGCGGTCACCGCGCTGATCTGCAATACCCTGCTGTGCCTGCTTCCCCGACGAGATGTCTGGGCCGAGGTCTGCTCCGATCCGTCGCTCACCCCCAACGCCATCGAGGAAGTGCTCCGCTACAACTCCAGTCAGATCTCCTGGCGCCGCGTCACCACCCAAGACACCGAAATCGGCGGCTACGACGTCCCCGTCGGCACCTCCATCTTCATGAACTTCGCGTCGGCCAACCGCCAAGGCGACATCTGGACCGACCCGGACGACTTCGACATCCACCGCCCCAACGCCAACCGCCACATCTCATTCGGAAAAGGCGTCCACTACTGCCTGGGGGCCAAATTCGCGAAATTCGAGACCCAGCTGGTCATCGACGCGTTGGCTGAGCGGGTGCCGTCACTGCGCCTAGTGGACGACCAAAAGCTGAACTACTTCCCCAACATCACCTTCCGCGGCCCCACCGAACTCCAAGTGACCTGGGACTGAAGCCGTTGAGGAACAGGCCGCATCCAGTGGTGTGTCCATAGAGGTTGTCGACGCGGCTGACGGGTGTGCCGCCGTGCTGCTGAGCGGTAAATCCCGGGGGAAGCCATCGACTGCAACCGCAGGCGGGCGCCCAAGTACGATTGCCGGGCGATGACCGCTGCCCGCAACGTCCCCGAGAAGCCCGCGCTGGAGGGCCTGGAAGCCAAGTGGGACGCAATCTGGGAGGCCGACGGCACGTACCGCTTCGACCGCACCGCCACCCGAGATCAGGTCTACTCCATCGACACCCCGCCCCCCACCGTCAGCGGCAGCCTCCACGTCGGCCACATCTTCAGCTACACCCACACCGACACCCTGGCCCGCTACCAG
>JAPYOG010000128.1 GCA_028278785.1 Candidatus Poriferisocius anaerobius
AGCCCGGGCGCCGATGCCCGCCTCCTTGTCCCGGTGCACCGCCCCGGTATGATGGCGGGCGGGGAGCGGATGCGGCCGGGACCGCCGCTTCATCCCGCTCCCACGCGATGGAGGCAGTGCGACGGTGACGGAGACGGTGAAGGGACCGGATGTCGAATTCGACGTCGAAGCCATGCTGTCGTCGCTGGTGAGCGTGCGCTCCGAGGTTCCGGAGGATGCGCTCACCGCGCCCGTGCTGGGTACGGAGCGGATGGGAAACGGCGTGGTGATCGGCGACCGCGGCCTCGTGCTGACCATCGGCTACCTCGTGACCGAGGCGCAGACGCTGTGGATCACGGACCACCGGGGCATAGCCGTCCCCGGCCACGTCCTCGGCTACGACCAGGAATCCGGATTCGGGCTCGTCCAGGCCCTTCAGCCGCTGACCGCGCCGGCCATGGATCTCGGCGTGAGCGCCGCGTGCGACGTGGGCGATCCGATTGTCGTCGCCGGCCACGGCGGCGGCGACGCGCTCGTCACCGGACGCATCATCGCGAAGCGCGAGTTCGCCGGGTACTGGGAGTACGTGCTCGACGAAGCCCTGTTCACCGCACCGGCACACCCGAACTGGGGGGGCGCCGCGCTCGTCGGCTCCGACGGCCGGCTGCTCGGCGTCGGCTCCCTTCTCGTGCAGACCGTCTCGTCGAGCGGAGAGCAGGCGGGCGCCAACATGATCGTGCCAATCGACCTGCTGAAGCCGATTCTCGAGGACATGAAGATGTACGGGCGGCCCAATCGGCCCGCACGGCCGTGGCTGGGCTTCCTCGACGACCCGTACAAGCCCCTGGCCGGGCAGCCCGAGGAGGGGCCGTCGTGGTCGCACTGGTTCGGCACCGACCAGCTTGGCCGCGATATGTTCTCCCGCTCGGTGTGGGGTGGCCGGCTGTCGCTGTCCATCGCCGGGCCGGCGGTGGGCATAGGCATCGTGGTGGGCGGCCTTCTGGGAGTGTTTGCCGGCTATTTCGGGAAGTGGGTCGATCTAGCGGTCACCAGCGTGGTCAACATCGCCCTGGCTCTGCCCGCCCTGGTTTTCGCCCTCTTCATCGTGACCATGCTGGGCCAGAGCTACACCAACGTGACCATAGCGGTCACCATCCTGTCGATTCCGGCCATTGCCCGCATCGCCCGAGCCCAGGCGCTGAGATTCGCGGAGCAGGAGTTTGTGATCGTCGGCCGGATGATGGGCGCCAGATGGACGCGGCTGCTGTTTCGAGAAGTGCTGCCCAATGTGGTCCCGGCGTTGGCGTCCATCGCCTTTTTGGCCATGGGAATCGTGATCATCGCCGAGGGGAGCCTGTCGTTCATCGGGGTGAGCGTGGGCTCGCCCAGCATCACATGGGGCAACATCCTGGCCGCCGGGAGAGGGCGGCTAGAGGAGTCCCCCCACATCGCCCTCACCACAGCCGGGGTGATGTGCGCCACCCTCATGGCGTTGAACTTCGTGGGCGACGAGATGCTCAAGCGCCTCGACGTCCGGGAAGCCCGCATCTAGCGGGGCCCGATTCTCACTGCTGCTGTTGCTGCTGTTGCTGTTCTCGGGTGCGGGGGGCCTTGACGGAGGCCAACAGGGAGGGCCGCAGGAGGGTTGACGGCTGGCGCGAGGGGTCCATTCGGCGGATCTCCACCGACGCATCCACTTCTGGGCGGCCCGGGCCGGAATACACCCCCCGCAGGGGCGGGACGTCGTCGTAGTCCCGCCCGTGGCCGATCTTGACGTGCTGGAGGCCCACCGCCAGCTGGTTGGTGGGGTCGAGCGGCAGCCAGCCCGCGCCGGGAATGGCCGCCTCGAACCAGGCGTGGGTCTGCACTCTCACCAGGTCGCCGTCGATGCTGCCGGTGCGGTCGTCGCTCGAGAACAGGTAGCCCGACACATAGCGGGCCGGGATGCCGACGCTTCGGCACAGGGCCACGGCCAGGTGGGCGTAGTCCTGGCAGACGCCCACCCCTTTGGCCGCGATGTCGGTGATGGAGTCGCCGATCTCGGTGGCGCCGGGCTGATACGACAGCCGATCGGCCACATACCGGTGAATGCCCATCGCCGCCCCAACCACGGTGGATTCGGCCCGGAGCAGCCGTCGGCCCTCTTGGGCCATGGCGTCGTCCCAACCGGTGTGGCGGGTGCGGATCAGGTATTCCCCGTGGCCATGGCGAAAACCAGGAGCGCTCAGCGCCTCCAGCGGTACCTCGGGCGACATCGGCAGCGGGTCTTGGGTCTCCACCGAGGCCTCCGCGGTGACCTCCAGCCCGGTGTGGGCGTCGGTGATCCCGAACTGGTCCACCCGGGTGCCCCAATAGTCGGTGAACGACAGCGTTCTCGCCGACGGGTCCACCGTGATCCGGTAGCTCAGCAACTGCTGGCGGTCGTTGGTGACCGGGCAGGCCCGCATCTCGTTCTGCGACTCGCGCACCGGGGCATCGAACCGGAACGCCGTGCGGTAGCAGATGTCGAGTTTCACGACGGGGCGCCGGGGCTGAGCGCTCGGCAATGCGGGGAGCCAGTCGATGCGGTGCTCACGACGACACCCCCGGCATGATTGCTTGGCTGTGGAGATCGAAAGACTCGGCGTTGCGGAAGAAGTGGTTGCCCACCAGATTGGCCACATTCCGCACCCCGTCTTCCAGAGTGGACAGATGACGGGGCAGGTCGGCCACCATGGTGTCGAAGTCGGCGTACTCCAACTCGGAGCGGAGCTGGCCCAAACGTCGGAGAGGCGGGGGCCGACCGTTGGCGGCCAACGCTTCGACATGGGCCTCGCTTGCTCGCAGGCAATAGAGCACCGATCGGGGGAACGAGTCG
>JAPYOG010000129.1 GCA_028278785.1 Candidatus Poriferisocius anaerobius
CACCGACATCGGCAACATCAACTCGGTGGCCAACAGCTACCTGCGCTTCGAGGAGCCCCGGTCGTTCTTTGCCGCCATGAGCTGGGGCAACTGCGGCTACGCGCTGCCCACCATCATCGGGGCCAAGAAGGCCGCGCCGGATCGCCCGGCGGTGGCCTATGCCGGCGACGGGGCGTGGGCCATGAGCATGGTGGAGACCATGACCGCGGTGCGCCACAACATCCCGGTTACCGCAGTGGTGTTTCACAACCGCCAGTGGGGCGCGGAGAAGAAGAACCAAGTGGACTTCTACGGCCGCCGTTTCGTGGCCGGGGAGCTCGATGGCGGCGAGGACTGGTCAGAGGTGGCCAGGGCCATGGGCGCCGACGGTGTGCGTGTGAACGAGCTCGAAGACGTGGGCCCGGCGCTAGACAAGGCCATCGACGCCCAGATGAACGGCGGCCGCACCACCGTCATCGAGGCCATGTGTACTATGGAGCTCGGCGACCCCTTCCGCAAAGACGCCCTCAGCCGCCCCGTCCGCTACCTGGGCAAATACGCCGACTACACCTGACAGTCGAGGCGGCGCAGGCCGATTTCTGCCATCTGGCGGGCAGCCCATCTCACCAAATGAATATATTGGAAATGGTTGAAATACTTGAAAATAAATGTAATCCCCAGCTATTTCCACAAATCCACAGGGGTAGTCCGGCAATGCCGGTGTGCTCAAGCAGTGCGCTCGGCGGCGGCCACGGTGTTCGCCATCAGCATGGTGCGGGTCATCGGCCCCACCCCGCCGATTCGGGGCGACAGCCAGCCGGCCACCTCAGCCACATCGTCGTCCACATCTGACACCAGCTTGCCGTCGGCGAAGCTCACCCCGGCGGCCACCACCGCGGCGCCGGGCTTCACCATGTCCGCTTTCACCATGCGGGGCGCCCCGGCGGCGGCGATGATGATGTCGGCTTGCCGGGTGTAGCGGGAGATGTCGCCCGCCCCGGTGTGGACCACGGTGACCGCGGCGTTGGCGTTGGGCCGCTTCAGCGACAGGAGGTTGGCCAGCGGTCGCCCGATGGTGAGGCCCCGGCCGATGATCACCACATGCCGGCCGGCTATGGGGATGCCGTAGCGCTCCAGCATCAGCTGGATTCCCCTCGGGGTGCAGGCGAGCGGAGCGTCCACCCCCTGCACCAGGCGTCCCAGATTCACCGGGTGCAGGCCGTCGGCGTCCTTTTCGGGCAGCACCCGCAACAGGGCCGACTCGTAGTCCAGGTGGCCGGGGAAGGGGTACTGCATGATGTAGGCGTCCACCGCCGGATCGGCGTTGAAGTCGTCCACCACGGCGTCGATCTCGGCCTGGGTGGCATCGGCGGGCAGATGCACCTCCCGCGAGCCCATCCCCAGTTCCTGGCTGTCGCGGTGCTTCATGGACACGTAGTTGGCCGACGGACCGTCGTCTCCCACCAACAGCGTGCCCAACCCCGGGGTCTTGCCTTTCTCTGTCAGAGCGGCGATCTGCTCGCGCAGTCCTTGTTTGATTTCGGATGACAGCATTTCGCCGTCGAGTTTGATAGCAGTCATTGCCCCGAATTCTGGCTCATTCCCGGAGCGGACACAATGACCAGATTGCCGGCCCTGGTTGTTCGAGCCCTGCACGGAGGTGCGGGGGACGGCGGCGGTGCTGCAAGCGGCTGGTGGCGTCGAGACTTGAAACTGCTTGCCAACCTCATAAGAGTGTGAGCTGTGGAAGGCCAGCCTGCCGCGGGACAGCGTCGTGTGCGGTTCGAACCCGACGACAAGCCGCCGGCGGCGCTGACCGCCGGCATGGGAATCCAGTTCGCGGCGCTGACCATCGCGGGGATCGTGCTCACGCCCGCGATCGTCATTCGAGCCGCGGGCGAAAGCGACTCGTACCTGGCATGGGCGGTGTTCGCGGCGGCGATAGTCAGCGGTATAAGCACAATCCTCCAGTCGGTCCGGCTTGGGCGCATCGGCGCCGGGTACGTGCTGCTCATGGGGACTTCGGGAGCGTTCATCGCCGTATGCGTAGCGGCGCTGGTCCAGGGCGGTCCCGGCTTGCTGGCCTCGCTCGTGGTGGCGTCCTCGCTGTTCCAGTTCCTGCTGGCCGCCAGGCTCTCGCTGGTCAGGCGCCTGGTCACGCCGGTGGTGGCCGGCACCGTGCTGATGCTCATTGCGGTTACCGTGATGCCGCTCATCTTCGACATGGTGAAGGAGTCTCCGGAAGGCAGCTCCGACTGGAGCGCCCCGATGAGCGCCCTCGTCACCATTGCTCTGGTAGTCGCCATCGCGCTGAAGTCTTCCGGCAGCCTGCGCCTGTGGGCGCCGGTCATCGGCGTGGTGGCCGGCTCAGTCGTGGCCGCCGCCTTCGGGCTCTATGACTTAGATCAGGTGTCCGACGCCTCCTGGGTCGGTGTGCCCGATGGCGGATGGCCTGGCTTCGACGCATCGTTCGACTCGGCGTTCTGGAGCCTCCTGCCGGCTTTCGTGATCGTCACCATCATCGGAGCGGTTGAGACCATCGGCGATTCCGTGGCCATACAGCGGGTGTCGTGGCGCAAGCCGCGGGCGGTGGACTACCGGGTCGTTCAGGGAGCGGTGGCCGCCGATGCCACCGGCAACCTGCTGTCGGGGATGGCCGGCACGGTGCCGAACACCACCTATTCGACGAGCGTCTCGATCGCTGAGCTGACCGGTGTCGCCGCTCGCCGCGTGGGTGTCGCCATCGGCGCCATATTCATCATGCTGGCGTTCTTGCCCAAGTTCTTGGCGCTGGTGCTCGCCATCCCGGATGCGGTGGTCGCAGCGTATGTCACCGTCTTGCTGGCGCTGCTGTTCGTGGTCGGCATGAGGATCGTCTCCGAAGAGGCTGCGGACTACCGAAAGGGCCTGATCGCGGGCATCGCCTTCTGGCTCGGCGCCGGATTCCAGAACAACCTGATCTTCCCTGAATACCTGGAGGGCTTCGCTGACGGCCTGTTGGAGAACGGCATGACGTCGGGCGGTCTCGTGGCCATCGTTCTGACGCTGTTCGCCGAGGCCACCCAATCCCGCCGCCACCGGCTGCGCGCCAACTTGGCGATGTCGGAGCTCCCCCGCGTCCAGGAGTTCCTGGACGCATTCGCAAAGCGCCACGGCTGGGGGGCATCGATGTCGCAGAGACTCGATGCGGTCGCCGAGGAGACGCTGGTGACGATGCTCGAGGCCGAGCAGGCCGGAGGCGCCCCGACCGACCGGGCGCTGCGGGTCACCGCCAGCAAGCAGGACGGGCGGGCTGTGCTCGAGTTCGTGGCTGCGGCCCGAGGGGAGAACATAGAAGACCGCCTGGCTGTGCTGGACGAGCCGACATCCGACCGACCCGTCGAGCGCGACGTGTCATTGCGGCTGCTTCAGCACTACTCCACCTCAGTGCTCCATCAGCAGTACCACGAGCTCGAGATCGTCACCGTCCACGTCAACCCCGCCAGCGACCCAGCGGCGGGGCGCCTCAGCAGACCTCAGTAGAGCTCGGGGACGAAGGTCTGGTCGGAAATGGGCGGTCGCACGTAGCCGGTGCGGTCCTGGCGCTCGGGGAGGTCGACTTCCTCCCAGGGGACTTCCTCGTAGGGGATCATCGACAGCAGATGCGAGATGCAGTTCAGCCGGGCCGCCTTCTTGGAGTCGGCGCTCACCACGTACCACGGGGCCTGCTTGATGTCGGTGTGGGCGAACAGGGTGTCCTTGGCCTTGGAGAACTCCACCCACCGGGTTCGGGCCTCGATGTCCATCGGCGACAGCTTCCAGCGCCGCAGCGGGTCGGAGATCCGGGTCTGGAACCGGTGCTCCTGCTCGTCGTCGCTCACCGAGAACCAGTACTTGATCAAGATGATTCCCGATCGCACCAGCATCCGCTCGAACTCCGGGCACGACCGCAGGAACTCCCGGTACTCGTCCTCGGTGCAGAATCCCATCACCGGCTCCACCAGCCCCCGGTTGTACCAGCTTCGGTCGAACAGGATCATCTCCCCGGCGGCGGGCAGCTCGGCCGCATAGCGCTGGAACCACCACTGGGTTTTCTCCCGGTCGCTGGGCGTGCCCAGCGCCACCACCCGCACCACCCGGGGGTTGGTCCGCTCGGCGATGCGCT
>JAPYOG010000013.1 GCA_028278785.1 Candidatus Poriferisocius anaerobius
TGGTACTTGCCCATGGTGTCGCCCACCACCCGGGCGCTCTTTCGGTGGGGTCCGTCGGGGCGGATCCCCATATTGAGCATGGAGTACAGAATGCGGCGCTGCACGGGCTTGAGCCCATCGCGGACGTCGGGGATGGCCCGAGAGGTGATCACCGACAGGGAGTAGGCCAGAAACGACTCCGACATCTCCTCGGCCACCGGGACCCTCACCAGCTCACGGGCGAAATCGACTTCGGGTTCGCGGTCATCCGCCGGGGCGTCGAACAGGGTGTTTGGTTGCTGGGGCATAGTTCTCTTGGCGGGTTTCTTGGGGGGAAGTTGGCGTGGGCAAGGCCCGATTAGAAGGTACCCGTTGGCTGCGACACTTACGGGTCAATCAGACAGATCAACCCCGGTTCCAGGCCAGATTCTCGGGGTGCGAGTGGGGCTGCCGATTCGTGCCGGCGTCAGCACACGGCCCGGCCTCAGATTCTCGGGGTGCGAGTGCGGCTGAGGCGCACGATTTGGCCGAATGAGCGAACGGCGGCCCGCAACGCCCGCAGGCCCAAGATGGAGACCACCCCGGTGGTGCGGTCGCGGTGGGGTACCGGCACCTCTAGCATTCGGGCGCCGGATCGGGCCA
The DNA here is from genome assembly GCA_028278785.1 of Candidatus Poriferisocius anaerobius. Classification (GTDB taxonomy): domain Bacteria; phylum Actinomycetota; class Acidimicrobiia; order Acidimicrobiales; family Bin134; genus Poriferisocius; species Poriferisocius anaerobius. The sequence continues at coordinate 622 of JAPYOG010000013.1, forward strand.
GCAGTCCCGATATCGCCACGTTGGGGGCAAAGGTGTCGTCGGGAATCACGGCCAGCAGCGGGACCAGCGCACTCGACCGCATCAGCCGGTAGGGGCAGTTCACGTCGGCCAGGCGGCAGCCGAACACGGCCCGGGCGGTGAGCCGGGCGGCTCGGGTGATGGCCCGGCGGCCGGGCGGCTGATTGCGGCCGGAGCGGATGCCGATCACTGCGTCCGCTTCATGGCGGAGCTCCCACAGCTCCCCAAAGCAAGCCGCGGGCATCTCGTCGTCGGAGTCGGTTTGGAACACCCAGTCGGCGGTTGCCGCCCCCCGCCGGTATCCCCGCAAAATGGTGGGTCCGTGGCCGCTGTTGGGCTTCACGTCCACCACCAGGCGCCGGTGGCGTTCGGCCACCGCCCGCAGAACCTGCTCGCTGTCGTCGGTGGCCCCGTCCACGATGGCCGCCAGCTCGTAGTCGAGGCCCAAGCTGTCGAGCACCTCAAGCCACCTCTCGGCCACCTCTGCGACGATCTCCTCCTCGTTGTAAACCGGCATCACCACGCACACATCAAGCCGATCGGCCCTGGTACCTGTCATTTGTCTTGGCCGGATTCCGCGTATCGGCGGAGGCGATCCTGATCTTCTTGATTCCGAATTTGAATAAGATCCCTTATGGGTTGATCTTGGCCGGTGAGCACTTTCAATGCTTTATACCCGGCGCTTCCCTTTGCGGGCGCATCAGTGGTCAGCAGGATCAACGGGATATCGAGGCTGCTGTTTTTGAGCACAGCTGCTTTTCCAAGCGCCTTCCAAAGAGTGTCGGTGCGACGTAATCCTGATCTTGTTGAGGTAAAAGCACCGGAAACATCAAATGCCCAGGTTTGTCCCATCTGATCATCAGCAAGAAAGTTTATTTCCAGGCCAATATGACTGTACTTCTGGTCTGCTCGTATATTCTGAAAGCCGCAATGATCAAGCAATATCTTGGCGAGGACTTTAGCCTGCTGACCCTCGCGCACAGCCCTTGCTTGGAAGTCTTCTTCTGATGGTGCCGTCGGAACCGCTGGCAAATATACTTGTAATTGCTGGTCGTTATGTTGATTGACTCTACTTATGCGTGATTTCTCATCTGCGATCCTCTCTTTGGCTCGAATGACATAGTTATCGTCCGTTTCAAAGCCAAGATAGTGTCTTTTTGTTTGCAACGCGGCAACAGCAGTTGTTCCTGAACCCATGAATGGGTCAAGCACAACATCTCCTTCAAATGTGTACAGATCAATCAGCCGTTTCGGTAATTCCACAGGAAATGGTGCGGGATGCCCGACTTGCTTTGCGCTTTCTGGAGGAATATCCCAAAGATCAATGGTAGCTTCAAGAAACTCATCGCGAGAGATTGTAGAGGCCGAAGGCTTGCTTTGTGCATGACGCTCCTCCGGTTTCACAGCTCGGTCGAAACGACCTTTGCTGGCAATAATGATTCTTTCAGTAACATCTCTAAGTACTGGGTTGATAGGACTTTGAAAACTGCCCCATGCACAAGAACCGTTAGCTCCTTTTCCCTTCAACCAAATAGCCTCTCCCCTCAGGAGCAAACCCAATTCCTCAAAAATGTGTATTATATCGCTGGCTAGCGATCTATAAGGTCGGCGACCAAGATTTGCAACATTTACTGCGATCCTTCCCCCAGGTTCTAGCACTTCTTTGCACTCGCTGAAGACTTGGTGGAGCATGTCTAAGTATTCGAAGTAGGTGGCGGGAACACCGTCGGTTCCTAGTGCCTCCTCGTATTCTTTGCCGGCAAAGTATGGAGGTGAGGTTACGACAAGGGCGACAGAGTTGTTGCCAAGAGGCGGTCGCATGCGACGAGCATCTTGTTGATAGATTGTGTCGAGGCTCTCATCCGAAGGCCTGTTTATGGTTGCGTCAGTCGATAGCTCTGGTGCGACAAAACGGTCATAGAAGGCAGAGGCATCGTGGCCCTCCCGCCTAGAGGCGCCAAATCGGTAGGTCTCAGTGGAGGATTTCCGTCGCTGGTTCGCTCCCCTGGAAGACGGCTCAAACATCACCCCAGCATATCGTGTTATTGGAAGGATACGAATACGGGGCTGGGGGTCAGGGCCAGTACCTGCTGTGGGGTTGCGTTGGGGAAGTCTTCGTCGTAGAAGTTTTTCCATCCCCAATGGAACTGTTCGGCGTCGGCCATGGAGGTCAAAGCGTTCCAGGTGCTGTACTTGGCTTGCATGGAGCCTTGACCATCCATGTGGACGAGCACCGCTAGCTCGGGAGGCGTTTTGATCTGTTGGCGGTTGGTTATCATCGAATAGCGGAACTGGTGGACAATGAGCAGCTTCTGGGGAAGGGCGTCTTCGCGGACGATGCCGGCCAGCCAGTCCACCACCTGGTTGATCTCAGCGGCATCCACTGTGCCGATCTGCTGGAGGTGTACCTCGTGGGGCTTGAGCCGCCACTCCGGGTCAAGGGCCAGGCCGACGTGGGGAAGGCGCAGGAACTCTTCGTATATCTTGGCTTGCGACAGGAAGTCGGTTCGCCCCGGTTGGAGATCCAGCACCACGTACATGTCGTTGGCGGCCGCCGCCTCCACCCAGGGCTTGATCTGATCCAGCTTGGTCCCCGTTGAATAGTCCCCGTCGGCGCCGGCACTGGCCGACGCAACGGTGGCGATGATCTCAAAGGCGGGCAAGATCGCTGAGCCGTCGGCGTCGTATCCCGCAGCGATGGATCGGAGGCGCTCGACACCCTCATCGGGTCCTTGTTCTCCCAGCACGCCCAGGCCGGATGTGGACGGGTGGCCGTACATCGCTACCAGCCGGCGGTCAAAGCCCGCATCGAACATGAGCAGGCCGCCTCCGGGCAACTCCTCGCCTCGTCGCACTACCTCTAGCTGCCACTCGGCGTCTTCGCCCAGGTTTGGCGATGTTTTCACCTCAGAGGCGTGCAAGATCGTCTCCCGTGTCTGCGAGGGGAGGGCTCGGAGATCGCCGGTGGCCACAATCACCGTCTCGTCCGTCAGATAGCCGCGGGTTGCCAGCGCTGCCGCCTGCTCGCCGTCGCCCACCACCCACACGCGCTCGGGTGCCGCTGGGGGAGACAGGACTGCTGAATCCTGGTTGATTCTGCCCGGTTCCGGGCTGACATCTGCCTGGGCGGAATCGGGCGACACAGCACCGTCGTCGGCTTCTTGGCTGTTTTCGAGCACCGAGGACACGTAGGTGCTGGTGGAGGCCCTTCCGGTCGGCAGGCATGATGCGGCGATTGCGGCAATGGCGATGACGCCAACGAGGCGGGCCAGACGCCAAGCTGTTGTGCGCTTGGTATTGAGGGATCGGCCACCCGGCAGTCGATTCAATCGGCTGGGTGGGGGACATAGGCGAATTCGCAACTAAGGCTCCTTGAGATTCCAGCAGGCTTTGTCGCCAATCCAGCGCCGTGCCTGCATTGAAATCCGCATGCCCGAGCCTCAATCCGATCTGTCGGCTTGAAACCCCCTACCAAGCGGCAGCCCAAACGCTAGCGGAGCAACTCCCCCGGGTGGGAGCATTCGAGCAATCCCAGCCCGAAGCGGAGCAACTCCCCCGGTGCGTTCCAGCGCAGGTGCCGGACGTCGCCGTCTACGGCGGCGGCGGTGAGCTTGACTGCCAGCGCGACGACGCTGCCGTCGCGTCGTTCGACGATCAGGTCCACTTCCTGTTCACCGCCGCGGGTGCGCCGGTTAGGACCACAGGGTGCTGATGGGAAGGGCCCATAGTCGTTCACCGAGCGGGAACGAGGCCGGGCCTGTGTGCAGCACTACTCCGGCGGCGAACCGCTCCCCGATCTGGTCCCGCAGCCAGTTCAGGTGCCGGGCGTCGTCTGTTGAAGGTGCAGCAGTGGCCT
>JAPYOG010000130.1 GCA_028278785.1 Candidatus Poriferisocius anaerobius
CCCCGCAGATGACCCCGGTTCAGGTCAGGGGCTGCGCCAGCATCTCTGCGGCCTGCACGGCGAAGTAGGTGAGGACGACATCAGCGCCGGCTCGGCGGATGCCGGTGATGGTCTCGATGATGATCGACTGCTCGTCCAGCCAGCCCGATGCTGCGGCCGCCTTCACCATGAGGTATTCCCCGCTTACCTGGTAGGCCGCCACCGGCACCACCGAGGCGTCGGCCAACCGCCGGACCACGTCGAGATAGGGCCCGGCCGGCTTGACCATTACCATGTCGGCGCCCTCGGCGATGTCCAGTTCCATCTCGCGAAGGGCCTCGCGGCTGTTGGCCGGGTCCATCTGGTAGGTCTTCTTGTCGCCTGATCGGGGGGCGGAGTCCAGCGCCCCCCGGAAGGGCCCGAAGAACGACGAGGCATATTTGGCGGTGTAGGCGCAGATGCCGGTCTCGGTGTGCCCGTGCTGGTCGAGCGTCTTCCGTATGGCGCCCACCCGACCGTCCATCATGTCGCTGGGGGCCACGATGTCGGCGCCGGCGTCGGCGTGGGTCAGGGCTTGGCGGCACAGCGCATCGACGGTTTCGTCGTTGGCGATGGTGCCGTCGGGGGCGACGATGCCGTCGTGGCCGTCGCTGTTGTAGGGGTCGAGGGCCACATCGGTCATCACCGCGGTGGCGGGATGGGCGGCTTTGACGGCCGCGACGGTCTGGGGGATGAGGCCGTCGGGGTTCCAGGCTTCGTCGCCGATGGGAGTTTTTAGCTCGTCGGGGGCGGCCTCGAACAAAACCACCGCTTCAACTCCCAGCGCGGCGGCCCGTCCCACCTCGCCGATCAGCCCCTCGACGCTCCAGCGGTGTACGCCGGGCATCGAGTCGATGGGCTCGTCGGGGCCGCGGTGGACGAACAGGGGCAGCACGAGATGGGCTGGGCTCAGCCCGGTCTCGCGCACCAGGTTGCGTATTGCCGGGGTCCGCCGGTTGCGCCTCGGACGGGCCGAAAGCTCCAGATGGGCATGGGCCATGTCCCAATGCTCCCACCCCAGTCACCGCCGCGCACTGCCGATGGGCTAAACAAGGGCCATGCGCATCGTCTTGTCCACGGGAACACCCGCTGAGCTTGTTCGAGCCGATGGTGCCGACCGGGGGCTGGTGCTGATCCCCGACATCATGGGGCTGCGCCCCCTGTTCGACGATCACGCTGCCCGGCTCGTCGCCGAGCAGGGCTGGACGGTGTGCTCTCCCCAGCTTTTCGCCGGGCGCGAGACCATGTCCATTGAAGAGCGGATGGCCGCTGCCGCAGCACTCGAGGACGATGAGGTGCTGGCCGACGTGGCGGCCGCGGCCGATGCGACCGGCTGCGAGCCGGTGGTGCTGACCGGCTTTTGCATGGGCGGCATGTACACCATCAAGGCGGCTGCCACCGGGCGGTTCCACCGAGCGGCCGCTTTCTACGGCATGATCCGAATCCCCGACAACTGGCAAGGCCCCGGACAAGGCGAGCCGCTGGAGCTGCTGGCAGCGGGCGATCCGTGCCCGCTGCTGGCGGTGATCGGCACAGCCGACCCGTTCACCCCGCCCGATGATGTGGCCGCCTTGGAGGCAGCCGGAGCGCAGATTGCGCCATACGAGGGGGCGCAGCACGGCTTCGTCCACGATCCCGACCGCGCCGCCCACCGCCCCGCCGACGCGGCCGACGCCTGGGCCCGGGTCATCGAGTTTCTGAGCCGATAGCGGCGATGGCCGGTTTGCCTTGCGTATGGACGGTGGTGGTGGCCGCCGGCGGCGGCACCCGCTTCGGCGGCGCCAAGCAGTATGCCGAACTCGGCGGAGTCCGGGTGCTGGACCGCAGTGTGGCTGTTGCCGCCGAGGTGGGCGACGGCGTGGTGGTGGTGGTGCCGCCCGCCGATGTGGAGTCCGAGTCGGCTCGACTGGGCGAAGCCGCGGTGGTGGGCGGTGGGGCGAGCCGGGCGGCTTCGGTGCGCCACGGGCTTGAGGCGGTGCCCGACAAAGCCGACATCATCTGCGTACACGACGCCGCCCGGCCGCTGGCCGGCCCCGACGTCTACGAGAGGGTGGTTGATGCGGTGCGCTCGGGTGCCGGTGGTGCGGTGCCGGTGGTGCCGGTAACCGATACCATTCGCAGGGTGGATGGGGGAGTGGTGGATCGAAGCACCTTGCAAGCCGTGCAGACCCCGCAGGCGTTTCGAGCCGAGCTGTTGCGAGCGGCCCATGCTGCGGGGGCCGAGGATGCCACCGACGACGCCAGCCTGGTGGAGGCCGCCGGCAATGCTGTGGTTGCGGTGCAGGGCCATCTGCGCAACATAAAGATCACCCATCCCGACGACTTGGCCGCCGCAGAGGCTTGGTTGGCGACATGAGCGGGGACTTGCGGGTGGGCCACGGGTTCGACACCCACCGGTTCGGTGATGAGCCCGGCCGACCGCTGATTCTGGGCGGCGTCAGATTTGAGGGTGTGGCTGGCCTGGTGGGCCACAGCGATGGCGATGCCGTGGCCCACGCGGTGACCGACGCCTTGTTGAGCGCCGCCGGGCTGGGCGACATCGGCGTGCTGTTTCCCGACACCGATGACAAGTGGGCCGGCGCCGACAGCCTCGGGTTGCTGGCCGACGCGGTGGCCAGGCTGGCAGCCGCTGGCTGGCGGGTGGTGAACGCCGACTGCACGGTGGTGGCCGAGGCGCCCCGCATCGCGCCCCGCCGCGCCGATATGGAAGCCCGGCTCAGCGAAGTGGTCGGCGCCCCGGTGGCGGTCAAGGGCAAGCGGGCGGAGTCTTTGGGCGCGCTGGGCCGGGGCGAGGGCCTGGCCTGCTGGGCAGTGGCCCTCATCGAGCGCCGATGAGCACGCAAGGCCCGAGAGGCGGCAACCGCCGGGCCCGAGGCGCCCGCCCCAGCCGAGATTCCAACAAAGGCAACAGCAGGGGCGACAGCAAGGGTCCCAACAGGGGTCCCAGCAGGGGTGCCGACCGGGGCGACAGGGGCGACAGCAGGGGCGCTAGCAGGGGCGTCGGCAAGGGTCCCAGCAGGGGCGCTGGCAGGGGCGACAGCAAGCGCCGACCCTCTGGCGACCATCAGCG
>JAPYOG010000131.1 GCA_028278785.1 Candidatus Poriferisocius anaerobius
CAGCGAGGGAGTTCCCCCGGGGATGAAATACGGGCTCCCCAACCCCCATCCCGGGACCTCGATGCGGAGTTGCAGGTTGGAGCCGGGAGTGAACGGCCGCGCCTGCGAGCCGTCTTGCGTCGGATCGCCGGGGTTTACCCATCTGCCGGTAACGGTGAAGCTGCGAAACCCGTCTTTGTGGGTCGCGGTCGCGTTGGTCTGCACGCCGGTGCTCGCCGAGCTCGGAGAAGCCCAAACCCCTCCGACCAGAGACGCCGCCAGAACAGCAGCCATCAATTTGCGGGTTCCGCGGATCTCCATGAATTTCCTCCAATGGTGCAGCGGAGGGCTTGTGCAAGCGCGCCCCGCCGGACTGTGCAAGAGTAGCATCGGGGCCCAGGCCGAGCAATGACCCACGACAGAAGCCCGAGCAATCACCTTTGACAGTGACTTGCGGCAGGAGTGTGCCGACCTACGACAGGAGCTTGCCCATGAGGCTGTGTCCGGGGGCCAATGCAGCCGAGGCGGCTCCCCGCTCGGTGTATGTCCCGCCGGGCCCGTCGGCGCGCGAGTCCACCAGGAGGTAGGGCACCGGGTCGTCTGTGTGGCTCCGCGTGGTCAGCGGCGTGGCGTGGTCGGGCAGCAGCAGAAGCCGCCACGGCCCCATCTCGTCGAGCCCCTCCACCAGCCCGGCCAGAATTCGCCTGTCCCAGTTCTCCAGGCACCTGACCTTCTCGGCCACGTTGCCCTCGTGTCCGGCTTCGTCGCTGGCCTCCACATGGATGGCGTACAGATCGGCGCCCGCAGCCAACCCGGCCAAAGCAGCGTCGCGCTTGCCCTCATAGTTGGTGTCGTACCAGGCGGTGGCCCCAACCACGTCGGCTATCTCCATGCCGGTCAGAACCCCGATCCCCCGCACCAGATCGACGGCGCTGACCATCCCGGCGCCCACCCCGTGCAGCTCCCGAAAGGAGGGCATCTCAGGCCGGAATCCCTGGCCCCACAGCCAGATCCGGTTCGCCCCGAGCCCGAATCTGCCCACCACCGATCGGGAGGCCTCCTCCAAGGCGGCCAGCTTGGGGCCGGCCGCGCCCCGCGGTCCCACCACAGGCTGATCGGAGAGCTCGTGGGGCGGCGTACACTCGGCATCGGCCCAATCCGCCGGAGCGATCATGGTGTGGCGGTACTGGACACCGGCGTGGAAGCTGACCTCGCCGCCCAATTCCCGGTCTAGGGCTTCGACGACCTCGGCGGCTTGTGCCGAGTCGGGGTGGCCTCCGGAGAAGTCGGCCATGATGCCGTCCTCGGTCACCGTCACCAGGTTGCAGCGGTAGGCCACCTGATCGGGGGCCAGGTCGATTCCCAGCGCCGCGGCCTCGATGGGAGAGCGCCCCGTGTGGTAGGCGGCAGGGTCGTACCCGAAGATGGACATGTTGCCCACGTCGCTGCCCGGGGGCATGCCCGGCGGGATGACCTGGGCCAACCCCACTTCTCCCCGGGCGGCCAGCGCGTCCAGCACCGGGGTGTCGGCCGCCTCCAGGGGTGTAGCCCCGTCCAGCTCGGGCACCGGCAGATCGGCACACCCGTCCGGTATGCACACCACGTACTTCACGATGCCCGATTATGGCGCGAACTCCGGGAAAAACCTCACCCGTGGCGCAAGCAACTCCACCTTGCGCCACTCAGAGGCCATCCCGACAAGTCGACAGCAGGCGAGAGATCGGCCCCGCTGCCCGAAGCCGAGCGCCACTCGAAGATGCCCTCGGCGGAGTTGACCTCGATTGGCCCCGCTGCCTGAAGCCGAGCGCGCGGGCTCGCTGCCGTTGCAGGCCGTGGGGCGTTGGATGTTTGGCGGGGTTGACAGCTGCTCGCTGTCTGTGCAGGTTGCTTTTTGTCTACAAAAAGCTCGTGGAGCTTGCTCCGCGGTCGAGTTGCGTTGGCGGTCGGGTGCTTTTCCCGGTTCCCGCGATCTGTTGCGGGTGCCGGGTCTGTCTTGGCCCCCTTCGGATTCGGCCGCGGGCTTTTTGTAGACGGAAATCCCGACCTTCCGAAGGGGGCCGTCTCATGTTCCACTGTTTGAGGATGTGGTCACCAAGAAGTTCATCGGGTACAAGAGGGTCAGGGTTGCGCCCTAAGCGGGCAGTGTTATCGATGGTGTCAAGACGATTGTAGTCAATGGCTATAAGTATACGGTGAAAGCTGGAAAAGTTGTCATCGATGGTGTCGAGTATACTGTGAGAGGTGGAAAAATCATCCTGGGGAGCGTTTCTGAAGCAGTAGGTAAACTCAAAGAAGAAATAATCGACGGATTTGAAGGGGCGTTGAAAGAAGCTTCAAGAGTTGGAGCGCAAGGTAATTGCCGTAATGCGTATACTGGGATAGCTGAGCGGCATGCTCTAACTCGGCAAACTATCCTCTGTTTTGATTGTTGAACGTTCCTTGCGTGGGAGCCAGCAGCGGAACAGGATGAGCTTTCCGAGTCCGTAGAGGGGTATCATCAATACCAGGGCCAACAAAAACGGAGGGCCTACTCCCTCTGAGTCGGTGAGCGCTGCCCAAAACCACATAGGCGTGTAAGCAAATATAACGAGAAGAGAGTTCTCGATTTTGCTCGGCTGGAGTTTACCTTTGCTGTTGTAATGTCGCGGTATCGGGCGGCTCTTTAGCCAGTATATGGCGTAGTCAGCTATGATGAGAACGGCGCAAGCTGGCAACACCAATACCAGGGCCAGCGCCAAGGGTGGGACGACTAGCGCCGCCGCCATCAACAGCGCGAGGGCAAAGACAAAGGCTATCGCCATGCGCCGCGACAGTTTGGCTTTGAGATTGCGGAGCAGCGGACCGGTGGTGGGCTTGCATTGCCGCGATGTGGTCATGGTCGCCTTCACACTACCTGCGCGAGAATGGCGCTCCACTTCTCATGCACTTTGGTTGTGAAAGAAACCATATAGTTAGCCTACCTACGCACTGGCCGTATAGCAAGCCCCATTATGGGGCTCTTCGCGTCCAAGCGGGGACCGGGGTGTTTTGAGGGGTCGGTGAACTCCACCCGTGGTCGCGACAGAACAGCCTGCACTCTGCCCTATTGCGCGGTGCAGCGGGCGATGTGGGACTTTACTGCGGCCAGGTCGTTGGGCAGGTGTTCGCAGCGCTCGGGGCGCTCGATCACCTCGGCCAGCGCCGGGGGCATCGCCGGGGGCGCTCCGATGGCCGCCTCCACCGCGTCGGCGAACTTGGCCGGGTGAGCGGTGGCCATCACCACCAGCGGACCGTCGACGGCCCTGCGGCTGCGGCGGGCCGCGGCCAGGCCCACTGCGGTGTGGGGGTCGATGACCATGCCGGTTTGCCGGTGAAGCTCGGCGATGGCGGCGGTGGTCTCCGCATCGTCCACCCGGACTCCCGACCACCCCCTGGACAGCTCCCCGGAGATGCGGGCGTCGACCCGCATCCGGCCGGTGGCCCGGAAGCCCTCCAGCAACTCGGCGGTGCGAATGCCGTCGCGGTCCAACATCTCGAACAGCAGTCGCTCGAGGTTGGACGACACCTGGATGTCCATGCTCGGCGACAGCGTCGGGCGCACCTCGGAGATGGCCATCGACCCGCTGTTGAAGAACTGGGTCAATATGTCGTTGCGGTTGCTGGCCACAATGAACCGCTCCACCGGCAGGCCCATCTGCCGGGCGGCATGGCCGGCGAGCACGTTGCCGAAGTTGCCGGTGGGCACCGAGAAGGACGCCTGCTCCAAGCCGTGCCGGGAAACGGCGGCCACGTAGTAGGCGGTCTGGGCCATGACCCGGGCCCAGTTGATGGAGTTGACCGCCGACAGGCGCTGTTCGTCCCGGAAGACAGGATCGGCGAACATGGCCTTCACCAAGTCCTGGCAATCGTCGAAGGTGCCGTCGATGGCAACGTTGTGGACGTTGGCGCTGTCCACGGTGGTCATCTGTCGGCGCTGCACCTCCGAGACGCGTCCGCGGGGGTGCAGGATCACGATTTGGATGTTCTCCCGGTCGCGCACCGCCTCGATGGCCGCCGACCCTGTGTCGCCGGAGGTGGCGCCCACGATGGTCGCCCTCTCGCCCCGCCGGGCCAGCTCTTCGGCGAAGAGGCGCCCCACAACCTGGAGGGCGATGTCCTTGAAGGCCAGCGTGGGACCGTGGAACAGCTCCATCAGCCACAGCCCGTCGCCCAACTCCACCATCGGAACCACCTCAGAATGGCCGAATCCCGCGTAGGCATCCCGCACCAGCTCTTCGAACCGGTCCCGCGGGTAGGCGCCGTCCACGAACGGCCACATCACCTCGGCCGCCAGATCCGCATAGCCGCCCCGGCCGGGAAAACCGCCCAGCGCCTCAGGCGAGAGCGACGGCCAGCGGCGGGGCACGTAGAGCCCGCCATCGGCGGCCATGCCGGCCAGCAGGACGTCGCCGAAAGCCAAGACCGGTGCCCGGCCCCGGGTACTTGCGTACTTCACTGGTTGATCACCCGCAATAAAGCGGGCATGCCCCGCACTGCATCCAGCTCTCGGAGATCCCCCAGGGTGGCCCGGACATCCCGCTCGACGGCGGCATGGGTGATGAACACCAGGCGGGCCTGATCGCCCAACCCCTCCTGCTCCATCGAGCGGATGCTCACCCCGTGCCGTCCGAACACGCCGGCCACCGCGGCCAGCACGCCGGGCCGGTCGAGCACTTCCATGTTGACGCAGTACTCAGACTCCAGGTCGTCTATGGGACAGATCACCGCCCCTGCGAGGTCTCCTGTCGGGGCCCAAGTGCCGCGACAACGGTTGCCCGCGGCGTCGATGAGGTCGCCCAACACGGCGCTGGCC
>JAPYOG010000132.1 GCA_028278785.1 Candidatus Poriferisocius anaerobius
ACCACGTGCTCGGCCCGGACGGTGCCCTGCTCGGTGAGCACATCGAACGCCCCATCGGCCCGTCGGCTGATGTCGATCACCCGGTTGCGGCGGCTGACCCGCACCCCCTGCCGCCGGGCCACCGCCACCATGGCGTTAACCGCTCCAGTGGGATCCACGTGGCCGTCGTCGGGGGTCCACACTGCGCCGATGAGCGACTCGACGTCGTAGAACGGATGGCGCTTGGCCATGAAGTCGCGATCCACCCACTCCATGTGGTTGCCCACGTACTCGGCCACGCCAAGCTGGCCCTTGAGCCAGTCCACCTCGATGGGCTGGTAGGCCACCCGGAAGCTCCCGCTGCGATGCCACGACGTGGCGGTGCCGCTCTCGGCCTCGAGCGACCCATAGAGCTCGCAGCCATACTTGCGGAGGTAGGCCAGGGTGTAGCTGGAAACCGAGTGCGTCACCTGCCCGGCGGCGTGCCATGTGGAGCCCGAGGTCAGCTCGCCCTTCTCCACCAAGACGGTGTCGGTCCAGCCCTCGTGGGCCAAGTGGTACGCAAGGCTGGCGCCGCAGATCCCCCCGCCCACAATCACAACTTGCGCTGAGTCAGGCACCGCCATTGGGCAGAATTGTAGAGTCTCGGTACTTCTAGCACTCCAAGAGGGGCCCATGTTTCTCGCCCATCCCACACTGAGCCGTCCCGAGTGCTCTATGGCCTTGCGAGGGAGCGCGTGCGGTTCGCCCATCCCGCACTGAGCCGTCCCGAGTACTACGTGCCTGGACTGGCGGGCGAGTACGTGGCCCGACGCTATGGAATCGCCCCGGGCGACATCGCCAAGCTGGGCTCGGCGGAGAACCCCCACGGCGCCTCTCCGCTGGCCAAGGCCGCGGTGGCCGATGCCATGGACCGACTTCACCTCTATCCGGTTTGGACCGCCGAGCCGCTGCGGCACAAGATCGCCGACACCTATGGCTGCCAGCCCGAGCAGGTGGTGTGCGGCGCGGGGGAGACCGAGATCATCTCGCTGGCCATCCGGGCATTCTGCGAGCCCGGCGGCAAGGTTTTGATGCCCGCCCCCTGCTTTCCCATCTACCACCTCTTTGCCGAGGCTGAGGGACGCGTCCCGGTCTTGGCCCACGAGGCTGTAAACCGGCCCGCCATGGCGCTGGACCCCGCGGCCTACGCCGCCGCCATCGGCCCGGACATCCGGGTCGTGTTCATCACCAACCCGCACAGCCCATCGGGCACTTGGCTGGACGAAGCCGACGTGCGCCGCCTCATCGAGGCCGCCCCCGAGGCCCTGGTGGTGCTGGACGAGGCCTATGTCCACTACTCCGACACCCCCGGCTACATCCACCTGGCCGGGGAGTACGAGCACCTCATCGTGCTGCGCACGTTCTCGAAGGCCTACGGTCTGGCCGGGCTGCGGGTCGGCTTCGGCGTGGCCGCCCGCCCGATCATCGACGCCCTGCTGGCCGTCAAGCCCACGTGGAACATGGGCCAGCTCCAGATCGCCGCCGGTGTCGCCGCCCTCGACGACAACGATCATGTGGCCCGCACCGTGTCCACCATCGCTGAAGCCCGCCAGCACGTCCAAGGGCGCTTCGGGGAGTTGGACCGGTTCCGCATGGTGCCCGGCAGCCGCTCCAACTTCTTCTTGGTGGAGATTCTCGACCCCGACACCGACTCCACCGAGGTGTTCAACGGCCTGCTCGAGCGGGGAGTGATCGTGAAGGACGGCGCGGTGTCCTGGCGCGGCCTCGACGACCGCTTTCTGCGCTGCGACGTGAACTTCACCGAGCGCATGGACCGCCTGGTTGACGCGCTGGCCGACATGGACTGAAATGGACGAGGTGATGACAATGGTTTCTCGACAGCCGGGCCTAGACGGTCGCCACTACACCGATCCGGATGTCCTGGCCCATGAACTCGACCGCATCTTCGCCCACACCTGGCAGCTCGTCGGCCACACATCGCAAGTGGCCTCGCCGGGACAGGCTTTCACCGCCCCAGTCGGTGACGAGAGCGTGCTGGTGGTCAACCACGACGGCGCGGTGCGCGGCCTCTACAACGTGTGCCAGCACCGCGGCCATCGGCTGGTTGAGAGCGATTCCGCCAACCTGTCGGCGATCACCTGCCCCTATCACGCCTGGACCTATGACCTCGGCGGGCGGCTTGTCACCGCCCGCGGCGAGGATGTGGGCGAGCTGTGCGTGCCCCCGGTTCGCCTCGACACCATGGCCGGGTTCCTGTTCGCCAACCTCGATCCCGACGCAATTCCGCTCCAAGACGCCGTTCCCGGCGCCGAGGCCGAGCTGCTGGCTATGGCCCCTGATGCCGGCCAGCGGGTGCTGTCGTCCCGGCGCACCCACTTGATCAACGCCAACTGGAAGATAGCGGTGGAGAACTACAACGAGTGCTACCACTGCCCCAACATCCACAAGAGCTTCACGACCAAGACGGTCAATCCTGGGAGCTATCGCATCACCCCCCGGGGGTTTGCCATCCGCCACGCCGCGCAGGGAGCATCCCCCAAGCCCTCCGGCGCCGCCGGCCGCGTCGAAGCCGGCTCGTATGGCGCCATCTATACCTGGCCGGTGTCCTCCATCCAGTGCTACCCCGGCCGGGAGCTCAACACGTTCCGCTGGGTGCCCCTTGCCGTCGACCAGACCATGCTCATCCGAGAATGGTGGCTGGACCGGACCGACCCCACCCCCGAGCAGAGGGAGGTGATCGAGAGGGACTGGGCCACCACTGTGGCGGAGGACTTGAGCCTCATGGAATCAGTGCAGCAGGGGGCGGCCAGCCGCGGCTATCGACCCGGCCCTTTGATCGTCGACCCCAGCGGGGTGGCCGACGTCCACACCGAGAACGCTGTCGCCCACCTCCAGCGGCTGCTGCTGGACGCGCTCGGTGGCCCCTGACAGCGATTCGCCTTCCCGCAGTTTGGCCGACTTCTTGGCCGGACTGTCAGGCAGGGTCGAAGACCGCCTCCTGCGCCGGGCCGCCGATGCCCTGGTCGACACAGTGGGGTGCATCATTCAGGGAGCGGCCCAGCCTTGGTCGAGAGCCGCCATAGCCCATGCGCTGGCCACCGGCGGTGACGGGGCGGCCACCGTGATAGGCGCCGCCAACGCCAAGGGCTCGCCCACGACCCCTGCGATGGCCGCCAACGCCAACGGCTCGCCCACGACCCCTGCGATGGCCGCCTTTGCCAACGGCTCGTCGGCCCATGCCTTCGAGCTTGACGATGTGTGCGAAGAAGCCATCAGCCATCCGGGTGCGGTGGTGGTGCCGGCTGCCATGGCACTGGCCGAGGATCGGGGGGCGACCAACCTCGACCTGCTCGAAGCCATCCTGATCGGCTACGAGGCCATGGGACGAGCCGGCCTCGCGGTCGGACCGGCTGCCCACATGCTGGCCGGGTTCCACCCCACCTCGGCATCGGGGGTGTTCGGCTCGGCCGCCGCCGCGGGACGCCTGCTGGGATTCGACGGCCAGGCGATGAACCATGCCTTCGGGATCGCCGTCTCGCTGGCCTCGGGCACCATGGAGTTCGCCTCCTCCGGCGGGATGGCCAAGCGGATCCACGCCGGGCGGGCAGCCGAGGCCGGATTGCTGGCTGCTTCCCTTGTCGCCCGGGGGGTGGAGGGCGCCGGCGACGGGCTGGCCGGCCGGTATGGCTTTTGCAGGGTGTTCGGCGCCGAGCCCCAGCTCGACCGGTTGACCGACGGTTTGGGCAGCCGCTGGGTGATCGACGAGATCACGGTCAAGCCCTATGCGGCGTGCAGCGACATCCACCCGCTGATTCAAGCCGCCGCCGAACTCCAGGCCGAGCACGGCTTCGACCCGGCTCAGATCATCCGCATCGAAGCCGACTGCCCCACCAAGGCGGCCACCCAGAACAGCATGGACGGCACGGCATCGGTGATGGCCGCGCAGTACTCCGCTCCCTTCAACATCGCTGCG
>JAPYOG010000133.1 GCA_028278785.1 Candidatus Poriferisocius anaerobius
CTCCCCCACAGCACAGGCCATCGCCACCCCCAACGCAAGCGCCGACCCGACACGAGACGGGGAGGCCGGACCGGCCCCTGTCTCCCAATCCCAAGAGGCCGCCCTGGTGCTCACCCCAGTGGCATCTCTGCCCGACCCCGTCTCTCTGGCGGCCCGACCGGGCACTGGAACCGAACGGGGCGATCTCTATGTGGGATTACGCGGCGGGCAAGTATGGCTGTTGGGGGCCGATGGCGACGAGCCGCCCGAGATGGTGCTGGACATCAGCCGCCTGACCACCACTGATTGCGAGAACGGGCTGCTCAGCATCGCGTTCAACCCCGACGGCTCGAGCCTCTATGCCCACTACACCGACCTGCGAGGCGACAACCAGGTGGTGGCCTATCCCATGAGCGGCCAGCGGGTTCAAGGCGACGAGGGTAAGCTGGTGCTCAGCGTCGGCCAGCCGGCCTGCAACCACAATGGCGGCCATATCGCTTTCGGTCCCGACGGCAACCTGTGGATTGGGCTGGGCGACGGGGGCGGGGCCAACGACCAGTTCGGCCACGGGCAAAACCTGGAAAGCCTGCTCGCCACGATTGTGCGCATCCAGCCCGACCCCGACGGCGCAACCGCCTACGCCGTTCCCGCCGACAACCCGTTTGCCGGCGGCGGCGCCCAACCGGAGATCTGGGCCTACGGGGCCCGCAACCCGTGGCGGTTCTCGTTCGACCGGGCCACCGGCGACCTGTGGATCGCCGATGTGGGACAGAACGACTGGGAGGAGGTCCACGTTCTGCGGGCCGCCGACGGCTGGGCGCCGGGGGCCAACCTGGGGTGGCCGCTGTTCGAGGGTGCCGAGCGGTTTTCCGGCACCGCCACATCCGACGATCTGGACATCCCGCTCTATGTGTACAGCCATGATGACGGCTGCTCCGTAACCGGCGGCTACGTGTATCGGGGCTCGGCCATTCCCAGCCTGGTGGGCGCCTACGTGTTCGGAGATTTGTGCGCCGGCCGCATATGGGGACTGGCTACCGGTGAACAGGGGACAGCCGTCCGCGTCGAGCTGGGTGTCTCCGTCCCCCGGGTCAGCCTGGTCTCGTTCGGCGAAGACGCTTCCGGCGAACTCTACGTCCTCAGCTTCGACGGCACCGTGTACCGCTTGGCGCCCGCCCAGTAAATCCATCCGCCCGCGGATGCAAGAATGATCCCGTGAAGTTGAGCGGGGGCGAAGCCCTCATCAAATCGCTGGTCCGAGAGGGCGTCGAGTTTGTCTTCGGCATCCCCGGCATCCAGCTATACGGCATCGTGGCCGCGCTGCGAGACGAGCCCGGCATCCAGATGGTCACCACCCGACATGAGCAAGCCTCGACCTTCATGGCCTACGGATATGTCCGAGCGTCGGGAAAACCAGGAGTGGCCTTGGTCGTTCCCGGCGTGGGGGTATGCAACGCAGCAGGAGGAGTGGCCACGGCCTACTCCCGCTCATCGCCGATCTTGCTCATCGCCGGACAGATCCCCCGAGGGCAGATTGGGAAAAACATGGGCGGCGTCCATGAGATCGACGACCAGATGGATATCGTGCGATCCCTCACCAAATGGCGCCAACAAGCCCTGACGCCCAGAGAGATATCCGCAGCCGTATCCGAGGCGTTTCGACAAATGCGAACCGGCCGTCCCCGTCCGACCTACATCGAATGCCCACCGGATGCCCTGGTGGAACGAGATGAAGTCGAGCTGCGGGATCCCGTTCCGGTCTCGCCAGTCGTGCCCAGCCGCGAGCAACTGCAAAGCGCTGTGGCGGCCATTTCGCAATCCCGCCTTCCCCTGATCGTCGCCGGAGGCGGAGTGGCTCTCTCCGGAGCGGAGCAGGCGCTGCTCGAGCTGGTCGAAGCCACGAACATCCCGGTGGTCACTTCGGGCGGTGGCAAGGGCGCCATCCCCGATTCCCACCGGTTGTGCTATGGATCATGTGTCAGCCCCGGCGGTGAGCGGCACGAGTTGAACCAGCTTCTGGACGTGATGAAGACCGCCGATGTGGTCATCGGGATTGGAACGCGCTTTTCCCTGGGCAATCCTGCGGGAGAGTCGTCGACGCTCGTCAACCTCAACATCGACGACTTCGACCTCACTCGGATTCAAGCCAACACGATTCCCCTCCACGGTGACGCCAAATCGACCATCAATGCGCTCTTGCCGCTGCTCATTGATACGGAATGCCAAGAGCGGCCATCACCGGCTCAAGCCGTGGCCGCCGCCCGCCGTCTCATCGCCTACTACGACATCCGGTTCAAAGAGCCGCAGTACCCCATCTTGGAGGCGCTTCAGCGGGGCACACCAGATGACGCCTTCACAATCTGGGATGTAACCCAGTTCGGCTTCTATTCTCGCACCCACTGGCAAGTGAATCAGCCGAACACCTACATCGACTCCGGCTATTCGTTCAATTTGGGATACGCCTTCCCGACTGCACTGGGAGCAAAGGTGGCCCAACCAGATCGCCCCGTGGTGTGCGTCGCCGGAGACGGCGGCTTCCTGTTCAACTCATCGGAGTTGTCAACTGCGGTGAAGTACGGAATCAACGTCACAACCGTGGTCTTCAGAGATGACTCTTTCGGAAATGTTGCCCGCGATCTAGACGACTTGTTCGGCGGCACACACGGAACCGACCTCCTCAACCCAGACTTCGTGAAGTTGGCCGAGTCGTTCGGCGCCATCGGCATGAGAGCCGACGACCCTATGGATCTTGAGAGATTGATCCCAGCTGCGCTCGAACGGCAGGCACCTGTGGTCATCGACGTCCCCATCGGCCATATTCGGCTTGAGCGGCCCAAGCAGATCGAACATGTACCCAAGCTCCCCTGGGCCCACCCCCAAGACTAGTGATGTGTCGCACATCAAGATATAGTGACGCAAACTTGAGTTTGCGGCGCAAATGTGTCGCTGCGCGGGGGTAGGGTTGGCGCGGTGGCGGCAGTCTCATTGCAGTATCCCCATGCGGTTCCAGCCGAGGATATTCTCCGCGCTTTTGAAGACGAGCCCGCCGCGATCTCCTTTTTCGAGCAGGTCAGGTGGCCGGATGGCCCAAGTTGTCCCCGATGCGGGGCAGGGGACAAAAACCGGTTTCCCGACGACTCCGGCCGAAGGTGGTGCGGCGGGTGCCGTCGTCGTTACAGCGTGCGCACCGGGACAATGCTGGCCCGCGGGCACGCCCCGCTGCGGGCGTGGACCATCGGTGCCGCCCTGACCGCCAACGGCCCGTTTGTGGTCAGACCGGCGACGTTGAGCCGGGTAGATGGGATATCCACGGGAGAGGCCAGAACGGTGGCCGATGGGATTCGCTCGGTGTGCGGAAGCCGAGTCAGCCCCTATGACCGGCCCCAACAACTCACCCGCCGCATCACGCTGACTGAGGGCGACAGCAGGCCAGCGAGCCCTGACGAATCCCGTCGCGAGCCATTGGGCTGGATCGCCGGGCTGTCCGAATACCGGCCTGCGGTTTCCGATGGCGCGGACCGCTGGCTGACGCCTCCTACCCCGCCTGAGCGGCTAGCAGTGCCGTTGTCGCCCCACCCCCGCCCGAAAATCACCGCGTCGGAGGTGCTGGTGCTGACGGTGCTGCGCTCCTACCTGGGCGGGGCCGACTCGGCCACGGTGGCAGATGCCGCGGGGATCACCCGCCGAAGCACTCAGCGGGGGCTGCGCGACCTGGAGGCGGCGGGGTATGTTGCCTCGGAGCTTGTTGAAGTGCCCTGGAAGCACCGAACCCGGCAGATCCTGAGTTGGAGGCTTGTCCTGACCAAACCAGCCGCTGACCTGCTCCCCTATCTGCCCATGATTCGCTGGCACCGACGGGTGCCTTGTCCTGAAAGGCTGCCGGCCGACATCTGGTATCTGTTCTGGTCCGGTCCCGATCCCGCCGACATCCGGTTGCCTAGCGACGCGGCGATGGTAGCCAATCGGCTGCTCAACGGACGGCTTCTGGACTTCGACGCCAGACGATGGGCGCTGCGGCATTTGCCGCTCGAAACCCTGGAGGCCCAGATCGGAATCCCGGGATGCCCCCCAAGCGTGGAGATGGCCGTCGCTGAGTTGCTGGAACAGGAATCAAGCAAGACTCGGCCACAGAAGGCGGTCGGTGCCGGGTGAGCCAGATCGACCGGTGGCAGGAGGTGATCGGCCGCCGCCAGCGGGAGGTGTGGCCCAAGGCAGCCAAAGCCGCCGTTGCCTGCGGAGGCGTGCTGGTGGGGGGCACCGCGGTCGCCGTCCACCTAAGGCATCGGATCAGCGAGGACATCGACATCTTGGCCCCCAACCCGGTTGACACCTCAGGAGTGAAAGCGCTGCTGGAATCCGAGGCCAACGAGTCATTCTCCATGATCGGCCTCAGTCCCCATGAGGTTCACGTTCTCCTCGACAGGGTGAGTGTACACATATTCGAGGATCCCAATGCCGACTCCCGCCCTGGGGAAGTAGCGACCCTGCAAGAGGGTCCCACGATCGACGCAATGCCAGTCGCATCGCTGCAAGACCTGCTGGCCCTCAAGTTGGATCTGATCCGATGGCGGAGCACTCTGCGCGATCTGATCGACCTCGCCGCCATCGACCGGCTCAGCGGCCTCGGCCTTGAAGACGGGCTGGCCTGCTGGCAGCAGAAGTTCGGGGCCCAGTGGGACAACGCCGCATTGGACCAGATGGTGTTCAGGCTGAGATTCCCATCGGCCAAA
>JAPYOG010000134.1 GCA_028278785.1 Candidatus Poriferisocius anaerobius
GGTGAACACCTCGGCCACGAACATGGGCTGGGACAAGAACCGCTGCACTTTGCGGGCCCGGGACACGATCACCTTGTCCTCCTCCGACAGCTCGTCGAGGCCCAAGATGGCGATGATGTCCTGAAGCTCCTTGTAGCGCTGGAGGATCTCCTGCACCCGGCGGGCCACGCCGTAGTGGCGCTCCCCCACCACCTCGGGCGTGAGGATGGTCGAGGTGGAGGCCAGCGGGTCAACCGCGGGGTATATGCCCAGCGCGGCGATGTCGCGGCTCAGCTCGGTGGTGCCGTCGAAGTGGGTGAAAGAGGTGAACGGCGCCGGGTCGGTGTAGTCGTCGGCCGGCACATATACCGCTTGCAGGGAAGTGATCGAGCGGCCCCGGGTGGAGGTGATGCGCTCCTGGAGCTCGCCCATCTCATCGGCCAGCGTGGGCTGATAGCCCACCGCGGAGGGCATGCGGCCCAACAGCGTGGACACCTCGGCGCCGGCCTGCACGAAGCGGAAGATGTTGTCGATGAACAGCAGGACGTCCTGGTTCTGCACGTCGCGGAAGTACTCGGCCATGGTCACCCCGGCCAGCCCCACCCGCAGCCGCACGCCGGGAGGCTCGTCCATCTGGCCGAACACCAGGGCGGCCTTGTCCAAAACGCCCGACTCCTCCATCTCCAAGAACAGGTCGGTGCCCTCACGGGTGCGCTCCCCCACCCCGGCGAACACCGACACCCCGCCGTGCTGGGTGGCCACCCGGTTGATCATCTCGGTTATGAGCACGGTCTTGCCCACACCGGCGCCGCCGAACAGGCCGATCTTGCCGCCCTCCTTGTAGGGGGTGAGCAGGTCTATGACCTTGATGCCGGTCTCGAACATGCGGGTTGAGGGCTCCAGGGCGTCGAACGGCGGGGCCGGGCGGTGGATCTCCCACTCCTCGCCCACGTCGAGGGTGCTGCGGTCGGCGTCCAGGCAGTCCCCCACCACGTTCCACACGTGGCCCAGGGTCACGTCGCCCACCGGCACGGTCATGCCCTGGCCGGTGTTGCGCACCACCGTGCCCCGGGTGAGCCCGTCGATGGGCTTGAGGGCGATGGCCCGCACCCGCCCGTCGCCGATCTGCTGGGCAACCTCGGCCTTCACGGCGACGGTCTCGCCGTCCACCTCAACGTCGAACTCGAGGGCGGTGTTGATCTCCGGCAAGGCGTCGGGAGGGAACTCGGCGTCGATCACCGGGCCGGCGATTCCGACCACCCGGCCGTCTTTGAGGCTGTCTGGCATATTGCAGTGCTCCTAAGTGTTTGCGGTGGCGAGGAGGTCGGCGATCTCGCCGTCGTCATCCTCTTGCTTGAGGGCTTCGGCGCCGCCGACGATCTCCATGATCTCGGTGGTTATGGCGTCTTGGCGGGCTCGGTTCATGGCCCGGGTGAGCTTCGTAATGAGCTCTTCGGCGTTGTCGGTGGCCGCCTTCATAGCCCGCTGGCGGTTGGCGTGCTCCGAGGCGGCCGCGTCGAGCAGGGCCGAGAAGAGCCTCGACTCCACATACCGGGGCAGAAGCGACTCCAGCACGCCCTCCGGGGAGGGCTCGAAGTCGAAGGCGGCCCGGGGCGTCCCCGACCCGGCCGCGGCAATCACGTCGATGCTCTCAAGGGGCAAAAAGCGCCGCACCGCCACCTTTTGGGTGCCGATGGTGAAGAACTCCATGTAGGCCAAGATCACCTCGTCTATATGGCCGGACTCGAATCGGTCGGCAACGATCTGGGCCACTCGGCGGGCATCGCCATAGGCGGGGGTGTCGCTCATGCCGACGAATGCCTCGTCGATCCGGTAGTTGCGGAACCGGAAGTAGTCTCGGCCCTTCTTGCCGATGAGGATGAGAGAGTAATCGCGCCCCTTGGTCTGGGCGTCCATCAGCTCCCGTTCGGCGGCCTTGATAACCGAGCTGTTGTAGGGCCCGGCCAAACCCCGATCTGATGTGATCACCACGAACCCCACCCGGCGCACTTCCTCCCGCCCCTCCAGCAGCGGGTGTGAGGCCTCGGCCCCGCCGGCGGCCACGTCCTCGATCACGCCGGTGAGCTTGGTGGAGTAGGGCCGGGCGGCATGGGCCCGCTGCTGGGCCTTCACCACCCGGGTGGCGGCAATGAGCTCCATGGCACGGGTGATCTTCTTGGTGGACTGCACCGACGAAATTCGCCGGCGCAGCGCGCGCTCTTGACCACCGGGCACAGATCAGCCTTCTTCGGAGCGCTGGATGTCTGTCTCGGGCAGGGTGTGGGCGGCGTCCACCACACCGGCTTCGGCTTCAGCCTGGGCCTGGGCGTCAGGCTCGTCTCCAACCGGCGCCGACGACGGCTCGAACTGGGCGGCGAACGCCGAAACAGCGGCTTTGAGAGCCTCTTGGTCCACCGCACCCGAATCGGCTATCGACGACAGCAGGTGGGAGTTGCGGGCCCGGACCCACTCCAAGAGCTCGGCTTCGAAGCGGGCCACATCCTCCACCGGGACGGCATCCAGATAGCCCTGCGTGCCCGCGTACAGCGAGACCACCTGCTCCTGAACCGGCATGGGCGACTGGATGCCCTGCTTGAGCAGCTCGGTCAGGCGATATCCCCGGTCAAGCTGGGCCTGGGACACCGCGTCCAGATCGGAGCCGAATGCGGCGAAGGCCTCCAGCTCGCGGAACTGCTGGAGGTCTGCCTTGAGCGTGCCCACAGCGGTCTTCATGGCCTTGATCTGGGCAGCCGAGCCCACCCTGGACACCGAGATGCCCACATCCACCGCGGGCCGCACCCCGGATTTGAACAGGTCGTCCTGTAAGAAGATCTGGCCATCGGTGATGGAGATCACGTTGGTGGGGATGTAGGCGGACACGTCGCCTGCTTTGGTCTCGATGATGGGCAGCGCGGTAAGCGACCCCGCCCCCCGCTCGTCGCTCAGCTTGGCCGCCCGCTCCAGCAGCCGGCTGTGCAGGTAGAACACGTCGCCGGGATAGGCTTCCCGACCGGGTGGACGGCGCAGCAGCAGCGCCATCTGGCGGTAGGCTTCGGCCTGCTTGGACAGGTCGTCGTACACCGCTAGGGCGTGGCCGCCGTTGTCCATCCAGTGCTGGCCCATGGCGCAGCCGGCGTAGGGGGCCAGATACTTGAAGGGGGCTTGATCGGAGGCCGGCGCCACCACCACCACCGTGTACTCCATGGCGCCCCGCTCGGCCAGCGTGGCCACCGCCTGGGCCACCGTGGATGCCTTCTGGCCGATGGCCACGTAGATGCACTTCACCCCCTGGCCCCTCTGGTTCAAGATGGTGTCCAGGGCCACGGTGGTCTTGCCCGTCTTGCGGTCGCCGATGATCAGCTCCCGCTGGCCCCGGCCGATGGGGATGAGCGAGTCGATGGCCTTGATGCCGGTCTGGATGGGCTCGTGTACCGGCTTGCGACCGGTGATGCCGGGCGCCTGCACCTCCATACGGCGGGTCTCAGCGCCCACAATGGGGCCCTTGCCGTCCACAGGCTCGCCGAGGGCGTTCACCACGCGGCCCAGCAGGGCGTCGCCCACCGGAACCGACAAGATGTCGCCGGTGGAGCGGACAGCTTGGCCCTCCTCGATCTCGTCCACCTCGCCGAGCACCACCGCGCCGATGGAGTCCTCGTCCAGGTTCAGGGCCAGCCCGATGGTCCCGTTCTCGAACTCCAGCATCTCGTTCACCGCCGCGCCGGGCAGCCCGGAGACGCGGGCGATGCCGTCGCCCACCTCGGTGATCCGGCCCACCTGGGCCATCTCAACCTCGGGCTGGAAGCCCTCCAGGTTGCGCCGGATGGCCTCGGCTATGGAACCTGTGTCGATGGTCAGCTCTGCCATTGCTCTCCTCGATTGGAAACGTTCTCCGCACTTGCGCTCAAGGGACTAGTTCTCTTTGCGATAGGACGACTCATTGCTGCCGGCCATTCCACTAGAAGGTGTCCCGAAGCTGGCTCAGGCGGTGGCGCACCGAGCCGTCGATCACCTCGTCGCCGATGGTGGACACCACACCGCCCATCACGCTGGGATCGACGATTGCCTTGATGTCCACCCGGTGGCCGGTGGCCGCGCTCAGCGCTGCGGCCAGCCTCTCGGCCTGCTCGTCGGTCAGCGCCACCGCAGACCGCACCTCGGCCACTGAGCGGCCCCGGTCGCGGGCGTTGATCTCCACCGCCTCCTGGGCGATGCCGGCCAGATCGGACGACCGCCCCGCGGCCACGATCATGGACACCATGGCGGTAGTGGTGTCGCAGGCATGGCCCCCAAGCAGGTCTTCCACGATCTGCTGGCGGCGAGCGGCGGGGATCTGGCGATCCGAAAGCGCCATCCGGAGGTCGTCGGCGCCCTCCAGCGCCCGAGCCACGCGGAACAGCTCGTCGGACACCAGATCGAGGTTGCCCTCGGCCCGGGCCACCGCGGCAACGGCATCGGCGTAGCCGGCAGATCGCTCGGCCATCGGCTCAGCCCTGGCCCGCGCCCACACGGGCGATGTAGTCGTCGACCAGCCGGCGCTGCATCTCCGGGTCCTCCAGGCTGCGGCCAATGACTGCCTCGGCGGCGCCGAGGGCGATGTCGGACACCTCCGACTGCAAGTCGGCGATGGCCTGGCGCTTGGAGGCCTCCACGTCTGCCGCGGCCCGCTCCCGCATCTCGGCGATGTCGGCCTCGGCCCGAGCCTGGAGATCGGCTCGCACGGTTGCGGCCTGCTCCCGGGCCTCGTCCACGATGCGGGCGGCCTCGGCCTTGGCGTCGGCCAGCTCCGCCTCGTAGCCGGCCTTGACCTCGGCGGCCTCGGCCCGCTGCCGGTCGGCGTCGTCGATGGCGTCTTGGATCCGCTGGGTCCGCTGCTCCATCAGGTTCTTCACCGGTGGGAATAGCTTCCAGTACATGAGGGCCAACAGAATCACGAACGCCAAACCGCCCCAGATAATTTCGGTGCGCTCGGGAAAGATCGGATTCGGCGCCTCAATGCAGCCTTCGAGGTCGTCGCCAAATGCCTCTTTGAGGTCTTCGGCGTGCTTGTCGCCCGCTGCCGCTTGGGTCTTTAGGTTCTTGGCAGCGGTAAAGCCTTGACCCTCGATTCCCTCGAACTCGGCAACGGCAATCTCGTCGAGAATGCAGGATCCCACTGACTCCGCGGCGTTGGCCACCGACGCGCTGAGCGCGACCGCGGCCACCACCACGGCGACCGCGGCCCAAAGCCGCCGCATCATGCGAACGCTAGGAGGACGAAGACGACGAACCCGATTAGGGCCAGTGCCTCGGTGAAGGCGATGCCCAAGAACATCGTGGTCCGAGCCACGCCGGCTGACTCGGGCTGGCGGGCCATGGCAGTGATGGCGTTGCCCACCACGATGCCGATGCCGACGCCGGGTCCGATGGCGGCGAGGCCGTAGCCAAGACCAGCGCCGATGGCCTTCATGCCCGCTTCGCCGTCACCGGCCA
>JAPYOG010000135.1 GCA_028278785.1 Candidatus Poriferisocius anaerobius
GCCCCCATAAGCACGCCCCGCACCACATGCTGGGCTAGGTCTTTGGCACGGCCCCGCACCACTAGCCAGCCAGTTTGCGGTTTTTGACCTTGGCTTTGATGTAGTCGCGGTTGGCCCAGGCGATGAAGTCGATGGGGATCTCCTTGGGGCAGGCCTCTTCGCACTCGCCGTGGTTGGTGCATGAACCGAAGAACGCCTCCATGGTCTCCACCATGGCCTCGGTGCGGGCCCACCGCTCGGCCTGGCCCTGGGGGAGCAGGTTCAGGTGCTGCACCTTGGCTGCGGTGAAAAGCTGGGCCGCGCTGTTGGGACATGCGGCCACGCAGGCCCCGCAGCCGATGCATGCCGCAGCGTCGAAGGCGGTGTCGGCCGTCTCCTTGGGCACCGGGGAGAGGTTGGCGTCGGGAGCGGCACCGGTGTTCACCGAGATGTAGCCCCCGGCGGCGATGATGGCGTCCATGGCCCGGCGGTCCACCGCCAAGTCCCGCAGCACGGGGAACGACGTGGCCCGCCACGGTTCGATCACGATGAGATCGCCGTCGTTGAAGCTCCGCATGTGGAGCTGGCAGGTAGCGGTGCCCTTCTGGGGGCCGTGGGCCTGGCCGTTGATCATCAGCCCGCAGGTGCCGCAGATGCCCTCCCGGCAGTCAGACTCGAACACGATTGGCACCTCGCCTGCCCCGATGAGCCGCTCGTTGACGATGTCGAGCATCTCCAGAAACGAGGCGTCGGTGCTGATGCCGCTGGCCTCATAGGTTACGAAGCAGCCCTCAGCCAAGGGGCCGGCCTGTCGCCACACCTTCAAAGTGACGTTGATCTCCGAGCTCATGCCGGGCTCCTCAAGGCAGGTCTGATGGAAGCCGCCGCCGGGCTCACTTGTAGCTCCTCTGGGTCAGCTCCACACTCTCGAACTCCAGCTCCTCCCGGTGGCGGGTGGGCGCATTGCCCTCGCCTTCCCACTCCCAGGCGGCCACATGGGTGAAGTTCTCGTCGTCGCGCATGGCCTCGCCCTCTTCGGTCCGGTGCTCCTCCCGGAAGTGGCCTCCGCAGGACTCCTCCCGGGTAAGGGCGTCTCGGGCCATGAGCTCGGCCAGCTCGAACAGGTCGGCCACCCGCCCGGCCTTCTCCAATGACTGGTTGAGCGTGTCGGCCGAGCCCAGCACCCGCACGTTGCGGTGGTACTCCTCCCTCAGCGCGGGGATCTCCGACAGGGCCTTCTCCAAGCCGGTCTTGTTGCGGGCCATGCCGATGGAGTCCCACACCAGCTTGCCCAGCTCCCGGTGGTAGTGGTCCACCGACCGGGTGCCGCAGATCGACAGCCAGCGGCTCACCTCGTCGGCCACCGCCTGCTCGGCGTCGGCGAACGCCGGCTCGGAGGTGCCCAGCGCCGGGTCGCCCAGGAAGTCGGACAGGTAGTTGCCGATGGTGTAGGGCAGGATGAAGTAGCCGTCGGCCAGCCCCTGCATGAGCGCCGAGGCGCCCAGCCGGTTGGCGCCGTGGTCGCTGAAGTTGGCCTCTCCCAGCACGAACAGGCCGGGCACGTTGCTCATCAGCTCGTAGTCCACCCAAAGCCCGCCCATGGTGTAGTGGGTGGCCGGGTAGATGCGCATGGGCACCCGGTAGGGATCCTCGCCGGTGATGCGCTCGTACATGTCGAACAGGTTCCCGTACCTGGCCCGGATCACCGCCTCGCCGTCGCGGGCCATGGCGTCGGAGAAGTCCAGGTAGACGCCGTTGCGAAGCGGGCCCACACCCCGGCCCTCGTCCACCGCGGCCTTGGCGTTGCGGGAGGCCACGTCGCGGGGCACCAGGTTGCCGAAAGCCGGGTACTTGCGCTCCAGGAAGTAGTCCCGGTCGGCGTCGGGGATCTCGCCGGGCGCCCGCCCGTCGTCGCGGGCTGCCGGTACCCAGATGCGCCCGTCGTTGCGCAGCGACTCCGACATCAGGGTCAGCTTCGACTGGAAGTCGTCGCTGGCCGGGATGCAGGTGGGGTGGATCTGCGTGTAGCAAGGGTTGGCGAACAGCGCCCCCTTGCGGTGGGCCCGCCACGCCGCGGTCACGTTGCACATCTTTGCGTTGGTCGACAGGAAGTACACGTTGCCGTAGCCGCCGGTGGCCAGCACCACGGCATGCGCCGAGTGCGAGACGATCTCTCCGGTGATGAGGTCGCGGGTCACCACGCCCACCGCCCGCCCGTCGTGCATCACCAGCTCCAGCATCTCCGAGCGGGTGTGCAGCTCCACCGTGCCCGCCGCCACCTGGCGCATCAGCGCCGAGTACGCCCCCAGCAGCAGCTGCTGGCCGGTCTGGCCCCGGGCGTAGAACGTGCGCGACACCTGGGCCCCGCCGAAGGAGCGGTTGTCGAGCAGCCCGCCGTATTCGCGGGCGAAGGGCACGCCCTGGGCGGTGGCCTGGTCGATGATGTCCGCCGACACCTCGGCCAGGCGGTACACGTTGGCCTCCCGGGCACGGTAGTCGCCCCCCTTGATGGTGTCGTAGAACAGCCTGTACACACTGTCGCCGTCGTTCTGGTAGTTCTTGGCCGCGTTGATGCCGCCCTGGGCGGCGATGCTGTGGGCCCGCCGGGGGGAGTCGTGGTAGGTGAGCACCTTCACCCGGTAGCCCAGCTCGCCCAGCGAGGCCGCCGCCGACGCACCGGCCAGGCCCGAGCCCACCACGATCACGTCGAAGCGCCGCTTGTTGTTGGGGTTCACCAGCCGCATGGAGAACTTGTGGTCGGTCCACTTGCTCTCCAGTGATCCGGGCGGAACGCGGGCGTCGAGCGAGCCGAGCATCAGCGGTCCTCCCCACCGGCTGCGCCGTGCTGCTGGAGCTCCTCCACGATCGAGCGGCCGTTGTCGTCGATCACTCCCGCCTGGACGAAGATGGGGAAGCTCAGGTTGCCCACCAGGATGATCCCGGCCAACCCGGCGGCCAGGTAGCGGCGCAGGTGGTTGTAGCGGGGGCTGTTGACTCCGAGGCTCTGGAACATGCTCCAGGCGCCGTGGAATATGTGGACGGCCAGAGCGGTGTTGGCCACTATGTACAGGATTGCCACCGGGATGCTGCCCAGGCTCTCCGACACGTTGTGGTAGGGGTCGCCCCGCACGAAGTCGGGGTTGAACCACCCCCAGGTGAGATCGGCCAGGTGGTAGAAGAGGTACAGCCCGATGATGGG